>DNXM01000228.1:1502-2889 GCA_003505905.1 Oscillospiraceae bacterium | reverse complement strand
CCGAGGTATTGAGCAGCTCGAGGGTATCCCGCAATAAAGCACACGATGAGGCGTTTGAAAAATTGAATGATGTCATTAAAAATCCTTCCGCCGCACAATCTGCCGTGGATGCGGCGACAAAATCTCTTGCACAACTGACCTCGGTGATTAAGCTTGAAGCCGATATTGAAACGCTGATTCAAACAAAGTGCGGCTTTGAAAGCGTGGTGCTCATCAACGGCGATACGGCGGAAATCGCCTGCGCACAGGGTGTGCTGGATTCATCCTCAATTTTGCAAATTAAAGAAATTATGCTCAAGCACACTTCAATTTCCACGGAAAACATTACGATTTTCGAGGCAAAATAACGCAATCCGGAAAATGTATATTTTTTTTGTATATTTTCTTGTATATTCTCGAAACCTGTGATATACTAACATAGTAAACGAAGTTGTTGCAGGCATCGTGATACAGTTGAACCTTTACACATGAACTATTTTTAATTTTCGGCCCTCTGCAACGCTGCGGAGGGCTTTTTTTACGGAGGATAGCACATGACAAGACGGGAAGCAAGAGAACAGGCGTTTGTTTTGCTGTTTGAAAAATCGTTCAATCCGCAGGCGGAAATCGGCGAGCTGATTGATTTGGCAAAAGAATTCGGAATGTATGAAGAAGATGAATATTCGAATTCCGTTGTTCACACGGCGTGCGAAAATATGCAGGCGATTGACGAACAAATCAGCAATTATGCGAGAGGCTGGAAAATAAACCGTATCCCCAAGGTGTCTTTGGCATTGATTCGTCTTGCCATGACCGAGATTCTCTACCTCGAAAATGTTCCCTCCGGCGTTTCCATCAATGAAGCGGTTGAGCTTGCGAAAAAGTACGCTTCACCCGAGGATGCGTCTTTCGTCAACGGCATTCTCGGTACGGTTGCGAGGGCACAGTAATGTCGAGAGTGCTTGGGGTTGATACCAGCAATTACACCACATCGTTGGCGCTGTTTGATACCGACGGCGGTGAGATGATTCAGCAAAAAAAACTGCTTCCCGTTGCGGAAGGGCAACTTGGCTTGCGCCAATCCGATGCGGTCTTTCACCACACCGTGCAGCTGCCCGAATTGTTTGAAAGGCTTCAAAAAAACGCCTCGCTTGACGGTGTTCGTGCGGTCGGCGTTTCGGTTTCTCCACGCACGGAGGAAGGCTCTTATATGCCGTGCTTTTTAGCGGGCATCAGTGCCGCGCAGGCATTTTCGTGCGCCAGCTCGGCACAGCTTCATCGCTTTTCCCATCAACAGGGGCATATTGCGGCGGCACTGTTTTCTTCCGAACGGCTGGATTTACTGCATGAGCGGTTTCTGGCTTTTCATGTGTCCGGCGGCACAACGGATGCGTTGCTTGTTGAACCG
>DNXM01000228.1:0-1447 GCA_003505905.1 Oscillospiraceae bacterium | reverse complement strand
GGTTGCGTCATCCCTCGACTTGAAAGCCGGGCAGGCGGTTGACCGATGCGGTGTTATGCTCGGTCTGCGTTTTCCTGCAGGACAAGCCTTGGATGATTTAGCGAGCGCTTGTAACGATTCTTTCAAAATCAAACCGGTGTTAAAGGGCATGAATTGTTCCCTTTCCGGGGTTGAGAATCAATGCCGTGCCATGATGCAGGGAGGAGAAAGCTCGGAACGAATTGCGAAGTTCTGCATTCAGTTTATCTGCTCCACCTTGGATAAGATGACGGAAAAGCTGTTGGCTGAATACGGAAAGCTACCGCTTGTTTTTTCGGGCGGTGTAATGAGCAATCGTTACATCAGCCGTGTTTTGGGCGAAAAGTACGGTGCCTATTTTGCTCAGCCGGCGTTTTCCTGCGATAATGCCGCCGGCATTGCGGTTTTGGCCGCTGTTCGAGAGGGCTTGATTGACCTATGAAAAATTCGCCGATTTTGACAGTTACGCAACTGAATACATATATCAAGTCGCTGTTTGAAGGCGATTTGCACCTTTCTTCTGTCTATTTAGTCGGGGAGATTTCCAATTTCACCAACCATTACAGCACAGGGCACTTCTATTTTTCACTCAAAGACGATGCCTGTGCCGTCAAAGCGGTCATGTTTCGCTCCAATGTACAGCGATTGCGGTTTATGCCCGAAAACGGGATGCGTGTTTTGGTGCGCGGTCGTGTTTCGGTATTTGAACGGGACGGTCAGTACCAGCTTTATGTTGAGGATATGCAGCTCGATGGAATCGGAGCCTTGACCGTTGCTTTTGAACAACTCAAATCAAAATTAGAAGCACAGGGCTTCTTTGCCGTTGAGCATAAAAAAACGATTCCGCCTTGCCCAATGCGTGTGGGTGTGATTACTTCGCCGACAGGTGCGGCGGTTCGAGATCTTTTTCATGTGCTTTCCCGTCGATTTCCGATAGCAAAAATCGTATTTTGTCCCGTACAGGTGCAGGGCGTTCAGGCGGCAGGGCAAATTGCAAAAGCAATTGATTTGTTTAATGAATACCATTCGGTTGATGTTTTGATTGTCGGTCGAGGCGGCGGCTCGATGGAGGATTTGTGGGCGTTTAACGAAGAAACGGTGGCGCAGGCGGTCTATCGCAGCGAAATCCCGATTATTTCGGCGGTCGGTCATGAAACCGATTTTACCCTTTGCGATTTTGTCGCTGATTTGCGTGCACCGACTCCGTCGGCGGCGGCAGAGCTTGCCGTTCCCGAATGGCAGGAGCAGTTTGCTTATATTTCGGGCTTGCGTCTGCACGCCAAAAGCCTAATAAATGAGCAGATTGCCGAAGAAAAGCGAAAGGTTGAGCAGCTTTCCGCGTCTCCGTTTCTCAAAAATCCGCTTGCTTTTGTTGAGAATGAAAAATTAACGCTGGATTCTCTTTGGCTGCGTTTGCATTCGGCACAAG
>DNXM01000164.1 GCA_003505905.1 Oscillospiraceae bacterium | reverse complement strand
TTCCTTTTCACGGTAGCCCCAGCACCACTCGTTGTTTTCATACACTTTATCGGTTGTCACATTCAAAACCGATTTCACACCGCCGACGACACGGACACATTCAAGCAAGTTGACCGTGCCCATGACATTGGTTTCATAGGTGTATTGCGGCTGTTCGTAGGAAGTCAGCACAATCGGCTGTGCCGCCAAGTGAAGCACGATTTCGGGTTTTGCTTTGCGGAACGCATCCAGCATCGCAGCATAGTCCCGAACATCGGCAATGACCGAGGTCATTTTGCCTTCCAAATCCGCCAATTCAAACAGATTCGGCTGTGTGGGCGGCTCCAGTGAGTAGCCTGTTACGATGGCACCGGCATTGACCAAAATACGGCTCAACCAAGTGCCCTTGAAGCCGGTATGACCGGTGAGGAACACACGCTTGCCTTTGTAAAACGATAAATCGAACATGACGTTCTCCTTTTTCAGTCCCAATTTTTCCAGGGTGCAGTACCTTCTGCCCACAGCTTTTCGAGCAGCTGTTTATCACGGAGTGTGTCCATGCACTGCCAAAATCCGCAATGCTTGTACGCACCGAGCTGATTTCTGCGGGCGACTTCTTCCAACGGATATTTTTCAAACACGGTGCTGTCGCCCTCAATCAAATCAAAAATTTCAGGCTCCAAAACCATGAATCCGCCGTTAATGAAGCTGCCGTCCTGTGCGGTCTTTTCACGGAATTCACGCACGGCATCGGTGTCATCAAAATCCAAAACACCGAAACGGGCACTAAAACGAATGGCAGAGAGAGTAGCCATTCTGCCATTTGCCTTGTGGAATTCGACAAGCTTGCTGATATCAATGTCGGAAACACCGTCACCGTAGGTGAGCATGAACGGCTCGTTGCCGATGTACTTTTGAACACGCTTAATGCGTCCGCCGGTCATGGTGTTCAAGCCTGTGTCAACCAAGGTCACCTTCCACGGTTCGGAGAAGTTGTTATGCACCGTCATTTCGCCGTTTTCGCTGAAGTCGAATGTGACATCGCTTCTGTGCAGGAAATAATCGGCAAAAAACTCTTTAATGGTGTGCTGCATATAGCCGCAGCAAATCACAAATTCATTGTATCCGTAAGCGGAATAAGATTTCATGATATGCCAAAGAATCGGCATACCTCCGATTTCAATCATCGGCTTAGGTCTGAGGTGGCTTTCTTCACTGATTCTTGTGCCGAAACCACCGGCAAGAATGACAACTTTCATCTTATTCACCTTTCTTTTTTTAATATAAGTTGCTACGATGTATTATAACATTTTATTCCGTATTAAGCAACTGTTTTCAGTATAACTTTTTACTTTTTTTCGGTATAACTTTTTACTTTTTATGTTTGACAAAGCAATAAAAAAGCGTTATAATCAGCTATCATGCACAAAGTGTGTGAATTCTGACAAAGGATGAGAAAAAATGAAAAAAGTATTGGCTGTTTTAGTTNNNCGTGCTGACCTTGGCTGCCTGCGGTAATAAGCAAAAAAATGAGGACGAAAATCAAACCACCGCCGCCGCAAATGAGGCATTCGCCCAAGAGGAAACAACACAGATTTCGGTTGAGCAAACCGATGCCAACGGCGCTGCCGTGACCGAGGCAGACGGAACGCCGGTGACGGTTAATCAATATGTGAAGGTAAGAAAAAATAAGGACGGTGTGACGGAAATCGTGACGCAAAAGGACGGTAAGCCTGTGCCTGCCGATGCCAAGACTACAACGGCGCAGAGCAACGCACCGGGCACCACAAAAGCCGGTCAAGCTGCAACGCAGTCAAACGATAAAGCGCAGGCAACGACTTCATCCGCCAATCAGAGCGGTCAGAACACAACCTCGGCTACATCATCGGATTCGACTACCGCACTTTCGCCGAATTATCCCACATCTCCCGAATTTTCAACGAATCAAGACGGCGCCATTGTCACACCGATGATTCCGATTGACTGAGTGCTTCAATACATAAACAAGACACAAAAAAGGGGCTGAATCGTGCGTTCAGTCCCTTATTTTTTGCGTATTTTTGCAATCACTCGGTCCGCTATCTTCCAAAAGCGGATTACCGCCTTTTGGCGCAAACGGCGAAGCGGATAGAGCCTCACACGCAGTACGGCATATATGCGGTATCGAATGTTACGCACTGTATAGCTTTTTTTGTTGCGAACAAAATCCGTCAGCACGCCGTAAACATCGTCTTCGGGAATGACCTCGTCGGTGATGCAGTTATCCCCGCGGATGATATAGCCGTCGGGTGTGACACGAATGACACGGTGCAGAACAAGGTTGTCGGTGCGTGGCACTCGATAGAGAGCCACATCATATTTTTTTAAACGAGCCTGCTTTTTTCTCACCGTAATCACATCACGGTCTTGATACAGCATCGGGTTCATGCTGACACCTTTGACCTTGTAAACAACAAAACCGTCCCGCAGTAAAACCTGCTCAATTGTGTTGCTCATTCGTCCAACGCTCCGATGCGGTGAAGCTTGTTGAGGATTTCGTTGATGTCGGCTTGTAAAACCGCACGAGGTGCATCGTATTCATTTGCCATTGCATCCAAAATCGCCTCGGGCGTTGTGTCGGTTTTGAGTTGGTTGATAATGAAAGCGGCGGTTTCGTTACCGGTAGCAATGCCGCTGAATCCGCTGTCGCCGATCGGTACAAGGATTTGCGTGTCATCTACGGTGCGTGTAATAAAGTTTGAGTTGAGTTTCATGGTGCATCTCCCATGTGTTTTATTTTGATGATTCTATTATAATCATTATATGATGTGCTGTCAAGCAAAGAAAAGTCCTTCTGCAGCATCACGGCAGAAGGACTTTTCGCTCATGTTTCCAAAGTGAATTCCTGAATTTCCTTGTTGGCGTTAATCAGGTTGAGCATGGATTCCAAGGAGGTGGTTTTGGCGATGCGAACGGTGAGGTGAATGGTGATGGTTCCGTCATCATTCTTTTTCATTTTAATGCCGTTGACCAAAATGCCGTGTTCGGAAAGCTGTTCGGTGATGCCGTTGATGGCTTGCGAATCCTCACTGAGCTTGAGCCGAATTTCGTTGGTTTCCATGTTTTCGGAAAACGGAACGAACTTGTGCAAAAGCACTTGAATCAAAATCAGCAGCAGCGTGCAGGAAATGCCGATGGCATACATTCCTGCACCGAGCGCCAAACCGATTCCGGCGGTTGCCCAAATACCGGCCGCCGTGGTCAAGCCCTTAATGGAACCGCCACGCACGAAAATAACGCCGGCACCGAGAAATGAAATACCCGAAACGACATTGGCGGCAACACGGGAACCGTCTGCACGCAGGGAATCAATGCCAAGACCGGTAATATCAAAAAACCCGTACTTTGAAACAATCATAATCATGGCGGCGGCGAGCGCCAAAATGATATGAGTGCGTATGCCGGCCTCTTTTTGGCGGTGGCTTCGTTCCAAGCCGATAAGACCGCCGCAAAGGCAGGCAACCACAATGCGAAGCAGATATTCAAAATTGTTGCCGTTGACAATACTCTCCAAGCATTCTTTCAAAGCCGTCATCGGAATTCACTCCCAAAAAGAAACTTATTTGTACATCGGACCGTAGGTTTGGCAGGCTCTGTAATCGGCACTCTCCAAATCCTTTGTGCCGAATGCACCCCAGGTGTGCGGTCTGTAAATGTCACAGTCGGGAACATTGTGCAGAGCCACCGGAATGCGGAGCATGGAAGCGAGGGTAATCAAATCCTTACCAATGTGGCCGTAGGTGAGGGAGCCGTGGTTTGCGCCCCAGTTCGCCATAACGGAGTAAACATCCTTGAA
>DNXM01000092.1:3543-5269 GCA_003505905.1 Oscillospiraceae bacterium | reverse complement strand
CACGACCCTCAACACCTTCGGGAACGAGCTTACGGTTATCCTCTTGGAAATAACGGTCCTTACTGCCGTTCGCCATGGCGCCCAAGCTGCCCATGCCACGGTAGACCTTGAACTGTCTGCCCTGATAGATTTCGGTATCTCCGGGCGATTCCTCACAGCCGGCAACGAGCGAGCCGACCATGATGCAGCTGCCGCCTGCGGCAAGAGCCTTGACGATTTCGCCCGAGTATTTGATGCCGCCGTCGGCAATAACGGGAATGCCGTGCTTGTCCGCTTCGGATGCGGCGTCGAAAATGGCGGTAATCTGCGGAACACCGATGCCTGCAACCACACGGGTGGTGCAGATGGAGCCGGGACCGATGCCGACCTTGACAGCGTCTGCACCGGCATCAATCAACGCCTTTGTGCCCTCTGCCGTTGCAACATTGCCCGCAATCAAAGAAAGGTTCGGGAACGCCGCCTTAACCTTGGCAACCGAACGCAAAATATTTTGGCTGTGACCGTGAGCGGAATCCAAAACAAGAGCGTCCGCACCTGCTTCCACCAAGGCGGAAGCACGGTCAAGAACATCCGCCGTTGCACCGACTGCGGCGGCGCAAAGCAAACGACCGCTTGCGTCACGGGCGGAGTTTGGATACTGAACCGCTTTTTCAATATCTTTAATGGTAATCAAGCCCTTGAGGTTGCCCTCATCGTCAACCAGCGGAAGCTTTTCGATTTTGTGCTTCATCAGGATTTGCTGGGCTTCCTCAAGCGTTGTGCCGATGTGGGAGGTAACAAGGTTTTTATCGGTCATCACCTGACCGATGGGAACATTGAACTCGGTCATAAAGCGCAAATCACGGTTGGTCAAAATGCCGACCAATTTGCCGTCCTTACAAATCGGAACGCCCGAAATGCGATAGTGGTGCATCAATTCATTCGCATCGGTCACCATATGTTCGGGAGAAAGGAAAAACGGGTTGGATATGACGCCGTTTTCCGAACGCTTAACACGGTCAACTTCTTCTGCCTGCTTCTCAATCGGCATATTTTTATGAATAACGCCGATACCGCCTTCACGGGCGATGGCAATCGCCATGCGTGATTCGGTAACCGTATCCATGGCCGCTGTCATAATCGGTGTGTTCAGTTTGATGTGCTTGGTCAGCTTGGTTGAAATGTCGATATCCTTCGGCAAGATGTCGGATTCCATCGGAATCAACAGCACATCATCAAAGGTTAAACCCTCTTTGCAGAATTTCTCTTCACGACTCATCATAATTCTTCCCACCATCCATTCTTATTATTTTTGTATTTGTGTTGTCGTTTATTGTACCAATTCACAAAATAAATAGCAAGTACTTTTCTAACAATTAAAGAAATTTTTGTGTCGGATTTTTGCGGATGTTCGCAAATTCGGGCACACTTGTGCATATAAATGGAACACACGAATCTTAACAACGGAGGTTATCGTATGCCGAGTGTCTATCTCAGCCCATCGACCCAAGAGAAAAATCTGTATGTAATCGGCGGCACGGAGGAATATTATATGAACCGTATCGCCGATGCCATGGAGCCGTATTTGGAAGCCAGCGGAATCGTCTTCGGGCGCAAAACGCCGCAGATGACGGCGGCAAGCTCCATCCGGCAGGGAAACGCAGGCAATTACGACCTGTATCTCGCCATTCACTCCAACGCATCCCCCGACCGCATCTACGGTCAACTCATGGGCACTGATGTGTTT
>DNXM01000092.1:0-3524 GCA_003505905.1 Oscillospiraceae bacterium | reverse complement strand
TGTTTTACTACCCGACAAGCACCAACGGAAAACGCTTTGCCCAAATCATCGCAGACAATTTTGAAGCGATTTATCCCCGACCCGAGTTAGTTGACATAAGAGCCACCACCGCCTTGGGCGAAGTGCGTCAAACAAAGATGCCTTCCGTGCTCGTGGAGGTCGCCTACCACGACAACCGGGAGGATGCCGATTGGATTGTCGACAACATCGACCTCATCGGCGAAGCATTGGCAAAATCGGTGGCGGAATATTTCGGCGTGCCGTTCGTGCGTCCGACCCAAGGCGAAGTCGGCACGGTGCAGCTCAACAGCGGTGCATTAAACATCCGCTCGGCACCATCGCAAAGCGCCCCCATTCTCGCCCGAGCCTACAACGGTGACCGTGTGCTGATTTTGGGCGAGGACGGGGACTGGTTCAAGGTCAACTATGCCGGCAAACAGGGCTTTGCCGCCAAGCAGTATATCACTCGTAATTCCTGATTTTTTTCAGCGCACCTTTTTCCAAGCGTGACACCTGAGCCTGCGAAATGCCGACCTCCTGCGCAACCTCGATTTGCGTCAGACCTCGCATAAACCGCAGGCTCAAAATATGCTTTTCACGCTTGGATAGGTTCTCGATAGACTGACGAATTAAAATCTCATCAATCCAGCCCTCATCCGTTTCGCTTTCGCCGATTTGGTCTTTAATATAAATGGTATCGCCGCCGTCGTTATACACCGGCTCATACAGCGACACGGGGTCAACAATCGCTTCCAACGCAATCACGATTTCCTCCTGCCTGCGGTTCATTTTTTCGGCAATTTCCCTGATGGTCGGCTCCCGTCCGTTGTCGTGAATCAGCTCCTCCTTCGCCTGCAGCGCATGGTATGCCGTATCCCGCATGGAGCGACTGACACGCACGGGATTATTATCCCGCAAATAACGGCGCACCTCGCCGATAATCATCGGCACGGCATAGGTGGAAAACCGAACGGTTTGATTTAAATCGAAATTGTCAATTGCTTTCATCAGCCCGATACAGCCCACTTGGAACAAATCATCCATGTTCTCGTTTCGGTTGGTGAAGCGCTGAATAACGCTGAGCACCAAACGCAAATTGCCGTTGACAAGCGCATCCCGTGACGCTTTGTCGCCCTGCTGGGCCCTTGCCATGAGTTCCCGTTTTTCGCTCTCTTTTAATGTTTTGAGCTTCGCCGTGTTGACGCCGCAAATTTCCACCTTGTTAAACTGCACCCTTTTGCCCTCCGTCCGCTTTTATCGGAATTATGGGCAGATAACGAGCGAAATACACAAAAAATTCATTGGAAATTTTTGCGAATATATGCTACTATGAATACATAAAACCAATTCACTTAAACGAGGTTGAAAACATGAGATACGATTTTTCTTTTTTGAGCGTTCAGGCACAGCCCGGGTGCGAAAAGGTCGCCGAGCTGTTCGGCAACGAAATCGAACTGCGCACGGGACTGCGCCCGTTTGAGGGCGGAAGCCCGAGCATTCGCTTTTGCACGGATGCTTCCCTGCCGAGCAAGGACTGCTACCGCATTGAACAAGACGACCGTAACCTTACCTTTACGGCGCAGGGCATTCGCGGTTTGATTTATGCCTACTCGCTGTTTTTGCGCAAATGCGTCTTTCACGGCAGCCGCATCACGCTGACAAAAAATCTGGACGGCTTTTACGAGCCGGACAAGCGTATCCGAGGGCATCAATGCGGCTACCGCACCTGCCCGAACACCTATGACGCATGGGGCAAGGAGGAATATGCCCGTTTTTATTTGGATATTATGGCGTTCGGCTGCAACACCTGCGAACACATTCCTACCGAGCCGTTCAACCCGAACAACCCCGTGATGAAATACAATCCGCTCGATGTTGCCGTATGGGCAAGCGAATTGGCAGACGAAGTGGATTTGGATGTTTCCTGCTGGTATCCCAACGAAGGCGATGAGGAAGAAAACGAGGCCCTCGCTTTGGAGCGCAGAAGTGCCGTTTTGGACGCTATGCCGAGAATTGATGCCATCTTTCCGCCGGGCGGCGACCCCGGCGAGATGGACGGCGATGCCTTTATAAAACGCTGTGTCGCTTTTTCCAAGCTGCTCAAAGAAAAAAAGCCGAATGCGCAAATGTGGCCGAGTGCGCAGGCACCCCATTCCAAGCCGACTTGGGCGGAGGATTTTTTGCACGAGCTGAATAAGCTGCCCGATGAAATAGACGGCGTTATCATGGGACCGAACCACGCTTTTCCATTGGACGAAATGCGCCGAAAGGTGCCGATGAAATATCCGATTCGCTTTTACCCCGACATTACGCACAATGTGCGGTGCGAATATCCCGTGCATTTTGAACGGGACGATTGGCACTATGCGCTCGCTTCCACGCTCAGCCGTGAGAGCGTAAATCCCCGTCCGACCGAATTTCGGATGCTTCACCGCCTGACCCGTCCGTATTTGGTGGGCAGTGTGAGCTATTCCGAGGGTGTAAACGACGATGTGAACAAAGCCGTTTGGAGTAACATGGACTTTTTCCCCGAGGTATCACTCAATGAAACGCTGTGCGATTACGCCCGTTTCTTTTTGTGGCAAGCCGATGCACAGCGCATTGCCGACGGCATTTTCGGCTTGGAGCGCAACTGGGAAGGCGACCCGGCGGAAAATCCGCACATTGAAAGCACGCTGAAAATATTTGAAGAAGAAGCCGAACACGCCCCCGAACTGATGAACAACTGGCGGTTTGTGCTGTTGCTGTTCCGTGCCCGCTGTGATGCGATTGTGCGCCGCAGAAGAGTGTTTGAGCTGGGCTTAATTGACGAAGCAAAAACGGCGGCTCAAGGCGATTTCGCACAGGCAAAAGCTATTCTGAAAACCGATTTTGAGCAGGAATACTATCAAATCCGTGCCTCCGTCGGGCAGTTGGCAGACCGATTGTTTGAGCAAATCGGCATTCAGCTGGATGTGGAAAACTACGGTGCTTCGGGCTGGGAGCGTGGCGCAACGCTTGACACCGTCGACCGCCCGATTACCGACCGTGCCTGGCTGCTCAACCGCTTTGATTACGCCGACACGCTGGCGGAAAGCGAGCAAGCCGATTTTCTTGCAAGAGTGTTCAACCGCAACAAGCTGAACAAGGGCGAATACTATTTCTCGCTGGCGGAGCACGGCTTCCATGTACTCGGCGAGCGCCAAGAGGGCGAATTTTATATGGACTTCCAAGGGGATCGAGCCGAAAACAACGGCTCCATGCCCATGTGCATTCTCAAAGCCTTTGACCATTTCCGTTTTGCGTTCCGTGTCGGCGGCTTTGAAGCCGAAACCGACTACAAGCTGCGTGTCACCTTCAAGCGCACCAACGACACCGTAACGGATTTCACCGTAAAAGCGAACGGTCACACGATTCACCACGGCGGCTTTTTCGGCGGCGAAGCGGACGAACAATTTGACCGTGAAATGCTTTCAGACCGTTTTATTTCCGCCACTTATCTTCTGCCTGCCGGGGTGTTTGAAAACGGTTGCATTGCCGTTGAG
>DNXM01000120.1:6122-6688 GCA_003505905.1 Oscillospiraceae bacterium | reverse complement strand
AGCAATTGTGCGGTGTTGCCTTAAGTCACAGCAGGTTGTTCTGCCGAATACAGTCTGTCACGGCGTTTGCCATTGCCATGAAGCCCAGGTCGTTCGGGTGACAGCCGTCGACGGTGGCGCAGTCACCGCAAAAGGCGGCGGTGGCACGGTGCATATTGAGCAGATAAACCTTTTGGTCGCCGTTTTGCTTGGCGTTTTCGTAGGTCGTTTCAATGATTTTCAAGCGCAAAAGGTCGTCCTCGTTCGGGTTCGGCTGCGGACGGCACATGAAGATTACGGGCGTGTTCGGCTGTTCCTTGCGAAAACGCAAAAACATCTTTTCGTGGGTTTCGGCGAGGTAGTCCGCACTCGGTGCGTTGTGGTCGTAATCGAAAACAAAAACCGACATATTCAGCCGGGCTATGTAGTCGCTGACGGTGTCTTCGGCTCTGGCGCTGCCCGAAAAGCCGAGGTTGAGAAAATCGCAGTTGAGCGCACGGCAGACCATTGCCTGATAGGTGTTGCCGGGTCGGGACGCACAGCCGCCCTGTGTGATAGACGAGCCGTAATAGACCATCGGGGCAATC
>DNXM01000120.1:3177-6090 GCA_003505905.1 Oscillospiraceae bacterium | reverse complement strand
GGGCAATCGGGCGGTACGGCTCGCAGGCGGAAACATGACTGCCGGCTTCAAGCCCGATTTGCAAACGCTTCACACCGCTGTACGGCGGAAAGTTGACGGTGTAGGCTCTTGCTTCGCCTTGCCCGACCGTGACGGTGCTTTCGAAGCTGTCCTCATCGTTATAGGGTGGAATAAAAGTGCCCTTATAGGTGTGCCGTTCGCCGTCATCTTCATAAAGGTCAAAGCCTGCGCTTCCGCAAAGCGTAAAATGGGGCATCCGCCCGACATTGTGAAGCTCTGCCTTGATGTGAATACTTGGGGAATCCGTGGCAAAACACACCCGACCGCCTGCGGTGTGGGTGTTCAAAAGGGCAACGCCGTCATTTACGGTGTCGGCGGTGGCTTGGGGCATTCGCACATAAATGCCGTTTTCACGCATCAAACCGAAAACGGAAAAAGGCGGCTGTTCCACATCCATCCAAGCAATCGTTTCGCCGTTGGGAGCGTGCACGGCGAAATTGCGGTCAACGGTTTCAATTCGGGTCATGAGATACCTCCATGTAGTTTATTTTAGGCTTTCTTCAATTTCTCGGATTCGATTCCCCAACAAAAATGCACTCATCCTTCGGTTTTGGGGACATCCTCTGGTTTGAAAAATATCGCCGTTTTCGTTGTAGCAAAAACCAAACATTTTATCGTCTTTTTGAGGATTTGTTCGTTGTTTTACATCACCCATAAACTTAACGGCTTCTTCTTTTGTGAAAGCCAGCATGATTGGTTTATAGTAAATATCCGAAATTCCGGCTTCTTCCCATTTCTCCGGGTGAACCACCCGTGTTCCCGTTAATATAATCCAATCCGCATTCGGCGGAATTTCAAAACGGTTAAACCACAGATAACCGCAGATGGCAATTTTTTCGGAATCAACTTGTATCAGTTTGTTTTGATAATATGTGCGGGATTGCTTTACTTGAATGGTTGAGTAATGGTTTGCAGCACCATCAAAACGGTAGAGGAGCAAATCAATACCTTTTTCTTGACGAGAAGACGGAATAAAAACGGAAATGTGCTCGATTTTCTTGGTTAGTGTGTCCGCAACGGCATATTCGCCATAGGGAATTGTAAAAAGCGCATCCATGACTATCCTCCGAAAAATGTTTTTCTCATTATACCACGAAAGCGTTCATTCGGAACAAATTTTTTTATTGCCCCTTGCCGTGAGGAATTTTCGATGATACAATAAGAAAAAACGCATGAGGAGATAAACCATATGTCGAACTATGATATTGCCGCCATTATTTGGCCGTCTTACAGCGGCGATGACCCGAGAGCGCACATCTTTTGGCCCGAAGGCTACGGGGAGTGGCAGTCGGTGAAAGCCATGCCCGACAAGGGCTATGAGGGCTGCCGCTGGCCGAGAAAACCGCTGTGGGGCTATGTCAACGAAGCCAACAGCGATGTGATGGAAATGCAAATCAACACGGCAGTGCGTCACGGCGTCAACACCTTTATTTACGATTGGTATTGGTACGATAACCGCCCGTTTTTGGAAAACTGCTTGAATGACGGATTTTTGAAAGCCGGCAACAACAAATTGATGAAATTCTATTTGATGTGGGCGAATCACAACGCCACTTACCTGTGGGATATCCGCAATTCGCACGACGAAAAAACGGTTGTGTGGAAGGGTGCCGTCACCGAAAAAATCTTTGACGAAATCTGCGACCGCACGATTGAAAAGTATTTTATGCAGGAGAATTATTATCAAATTGACGGCTGTCCCGTTTATATGATTTTCGATATCAGCAATTTTGTGCAGAGCTTTCCGAGCGTGCAGGCGTGCCGTGAAGGTGTGAAGCGTTTTCGTGAAAAGACGGTTGCCGCCGGCTTTAAGGGCTTGCATTTGCAGCTTGCGTTTTTCCATAACGACCATTCCGCCTTCACCAATCCCGAAACGGGCGAAAGGTTCTTGTACCGTGAGCTGATGGAATACCTTGGTTTTGACAGCTTCACCAACTACAACTGGAACTGTGTGCCGCTGAATATTGACCAAGATTACCGCTTGGTGACCGATGAATACATGGCATTCTGCGAGGATTATCGGACATGGGATACGCCGTTTTATCCGAACATCACCATCGGCTGGGATAACAACATTCGCTTCAAGGGCTTCAAGCCCGGCGTGACACGCAACAACACGCCCGAAGCGTTTGAAGAAGCGTGCGAGCGCATCCGCAAGCACGCCGACAGCCTGCTTGCACAGGGCAAAACGGCAGCACCGCTCATCACCGTGAACAGCTGGAACGAATGGACGGAAACAAGCTATTTGGAGCCGGATGATTTATACGGCTACGGCTATTTGGAGGCTGTGAAAAAAGTGTTCGGCGAAAGCAAATAAAATCAGTTGAAACCGTTCGGCAAATATGATATGATGAATTCAATACATTGAAAAGGTGTGAAGCGTTTCATGGCACATTGCCCGAATTGCGGTCGTAAACTGCATCTTTACAACTGGAAGCCGGATTGCCCCGATTGCGGGGTGAACATGGTCTACTTCAAGTCCAACGAACGATTGTTGGCGGAAACGGAAGCGGCGGAGATTGCGCACGCAAAAAGTCAGCCGTCCATTGACCGTGCAAAATCCTCTTTCCTCGGTTCTCCGATTGCGATTTCCCGAAGTGTTGTTTCTCTGTTGCCAATCGGCGGATTGTTTTTGCCCTTGCTCAAAACGGCGAGCGGCAATATCAATGCCATCGGTGTCTACAAATTTGTTTCATCCATGGATTTCGGCAAGATTTTCCAAGGCGATTTACCGTCGATAAGTGTCGCACTGCTGTTGGTGTCGGTTGTGATGATTTTGGTGTGCTTGGGCTGTACGGTGATGTCCCTTGGCAAGCACGGCAGACAGCGCAACCTGATTCTCAATTTGTTCAT
>DNXM01000120.1:0-3114 GCA_003505905.1 Oscillospiraceae bacterium | reverse complement strand
GTCTCAATTTGTTCATGCTCCTGTGCGCCGTCGGTTCCGCCGTTTGCGCCGTGTTGAGCGGTGCAGGCTCCCTCGGTGTCGGCGCATTTGTTTACATGGGGCTGATTCTTGCGCTCACCGTTTACAATCAGGTGCTTGCCGCAAAGGGCTTGCCCAAGCTCAACAAAACGGTCTGCCTAATCGGCGGACTGCCCAGTGATGAATACTTCGCCTATGTCGAACAGGGCATGAGCGATATCGACATCCGCAAAAAAATGGTTGCGGCATTGGAAAAAATGCAGGAAGAAGTGCGTGCACAAGCTGCCGAAGCCGAAGCAAAGGCTTTGGAAGAGCGTGCGCACCGCAAATAAGGGTCGGAGGTAGATTATGTCAGACGAAAACAGAACGTATACTCCGGCCGAAGAGCTGGAGCAGGTCAACTCCCGTTTGAGAGAGCTGGTGGATGTTGACCGCCGTGTTATCAACAAAAAACAGACCTTGGGTTATATGCTCTTTGACGGCAGCCGTGACTTTAACATTGACGGTCACAAGGATTTGTTTAACGACAGCATTTTGAAATTGAGCTTGTCGTTCCAATCAACATACAATGTGGTTGCCGGCATTTGGGATATTGTCGATGACTTTATGGTTGCCGGCATTGTAGAAAAAACCCGAACCCGTTGGGGCAAGTTTGTGCCTTACATTTTCTTGGGCGGTTTGCCGTTTGCCATTGTCACCACGCTTTATTGGCTGCTCCCCATGCTGTTTTCACCCGAGCACATCAACAACTTTACTTATCTGCCAAAGCTTTTGGTCTATGCCGGCTTGGATATGCTCATTGAGCTGCTCGGCAATTTCAAAAATGTTGCCGTGGGCGGTTATATTTCCACCATTACACCCTATCCGTCCGACCGACGCCGACTGTTGGCGATTTCGAGCTATTTCAGCATCATTTATTCCCGTATTCCCGATTTGATTATCGAGTTCACCTTGGACTTTATTAAAAACGGCATCGTCAAATCCGCCGCCGAAAAGGGCACGGACGCTTTGATTCGCCGTGCGTTAATGGTTGTCGGTCCTGCCACTGCCATCCTTTCGGGCGTGATTGTGTCGTGGTACACCACCATCGCTAAAGAGCGTGTGCATCAGCGCATTGAAAAGCCGAAGGTGCTGCAGAGCCTCAAAATCGTGTTTTCCAACAAGCCTGTGCTCATGTATATGCTTTCCAATGCACTCGGTTCGTTCGGCACGGGTCTTACCACCAACGACTATTACCGCCAGGTGCTTGACATGACCACCTTTGAAACCATTGCCGGCATTCCCTCGTTCTTCTTCCAGCCCATCGGTTTCTCGCAGTACAACAAAGTGGCGGCAAAGTATTCCACAAAGTCGCTCTACATGGTCAGCCAGGTGTTCGCCAAAACATTCTATGTTCCGCTTTGGTTCTACGGTCGCTTCCTCAAGACGAAAAAGGACGGCAGATTCTTCTTCCAGGGTCGTATCCCGATGCTGCCCGTCACCGCTGTTTGGGAATGTATCTATGCAACCTTCTGGGGCATCAAATCCATTTCCGGCACGGAGCTGAGCAACGAGTGCAACGACTATATCGAGTGGAAATGCGGTTACCGCAACGAGGCAACGCTTTCCATTGCCAGCACCTTTATCTGTAAAATCCCTGCCCGTATCAACGGCATTTTACAGCCAAAATACAAGCAGTGGGTCGGTTACGACCAAACCGCATACACCGAGGGCAGAGAACAGCCGCTCAAGGCACAAAAGTGGATTTTCGCCATGGCAACCATCATTCCGGCGTTCCTTGTGCTCTCCAGCATGATTCCGATGTTCTGGTACAATGTGGATAAGGAAACCCGTGACCGTATGTACCGTGAACTGAACGAGCGCCGTACCCGTGTGGCGGAAAACCTGACCCACATGAAAGAAGACGAAGCGCAACCCGTTGTGCTTTCCGAATAAGAACAAAAGCTGTGTCGAGCGATTGACACAGCTTTTTTCATCAGGGGCTTTCCTGTGCGGTTTTGCAGCAGGGCTTCAAACAGCACCGGTCGCACTTGGGCCGTCGGGCATCGCACACGGCTCTGCCGTGCAGCACACAGCGGTGGCAGAAATCGTTGCTTTCTTGGGGCGGAAGCAGCTTTTTTAATGCCATTTCAACCTTATACGGGTCTTTGGTGTTCACCAGCCCCAAGCGGTTGGCAATGCGAATCAAATGCGTGTCCGCAACCACCGCAGGCTTTTTGTAAACATCGCCGCAAATCAAATTCGCCGTTTTGCGCCCGACACCGGGCAGGCGCACCAAGTCGTCAATGTTATCCGGCACGACACCGCCGTATTCGTTCAGGAGCATTTGCGCCATGCCGATGATGTCTTTTGCCTTGGTGTGAAAAAATCCGCATGGGCGAACGATTTCTTCCACATCGCTCAACTCGGCGTTGGCGTAATCGGCAAGTGTCGGATATTTGGCAAAGAGCTTGGGTGTAACAAGGTTCACCCGAGCATCGGTGCATTGCGCCGAAAGACGGGTGGCAATAATCAACTGCACGGGGTTTTCGGCATCGAGCGAACAAATCGCATCGGGATATTCTTTTTTTAACAGTTCAACGGCATAATCCGCAATATCGCTTTTTCTCAAAATTTTTTCCTCCGAAAATGCGTTTATTCCGATTGGTTCGGTGCATACTACCTCTTGCAGGGGCTATACTCAATTTACCTGCAAAAGAAAGGTGTTTGAACATGGACAAGAAGAAGGATAAGAAGCAGAACCCGAACGAGGCTCAACAGCCCGATTTCGACAGCAACGCACACGGCAAAGACCTCTATGACAACGATATGCACAACGAGGCAAACCGCAAGGGCTGAATAACGGGGCTTCGGCTCCGTACATATTATTTTGCGTATTTCACACCGAACTTGAACACGGTGCGAGAGGTGTATTCTTCACCGGCACGGTAGGCGCATTGCGGAAAGTTTTCGTGGTTGGGCGCATCGGGGTACACCTGTGTTTCCAGGCAAAAACCGCTGTGTTGAATCATCGGACAGCCGCCTTTGCCGTTTTTTGTGCCGTCCAAAAAATTGCCCGTGTAAAGCTGAACGCCGGGGCAGTCGGTGGTGACGCTG
>DNXM01000046.1:3585-9772 GCA_003505905.1 Oscillospiraceae bacterium | reverse complement strand
ATTTGGTATTATTTCGATGAACCCGTTGCACGGAATATTGCCATCCTTGTCGGCAGTGCGGCGGTGGTTGTTATTCGGCTTTGTGCCGCCTATTTCCGCTGGAGCTTACCGAAAATCAAAATAGAGGAGAATTCACATGACTAAACCGATGAAAACCGTTCTTTGCCTCTTGCTCTGCTTTTGCCTAATCGGCGCCGCCGTTGTGCCGTGTGCTTTTGCGCAGGAGGACGGACTGAAAGTTCTCGTCACCACCGACACGCATTTTCAATGCGCCGAGGATTTGGGCGACTTGCCTGCTCCCTCCGAAGCGCTTTACACCAACGGCATGACGAAAGAGGATGCCGAGGTGTTCTACTATGCTTCTTCACAGGGGCAGATGAATTACGAGTCGGGCGCCATCATGCAAAAGCTGCTTGACAATTTTGCGGCAGGCGAGGAGGAGTTTTTGCTGATTTCGGGCGATTTGACAGGCGGCGGCCGTCAGTCGCACAAGGCTCTTGCCGAAATGCTCCGCAGGACCGAGCAAAAATGCGGTAAGCCGATTTATGTCATCAACGGCAACCACGACTGCGTCGCAAAAGCGGACGAAAAGCATATCACGATGAAAGAGTTCTGCGAAATCTATGCGGAGTTCGGCTATAACGAAGCACTGAACCGCCATAAGGATTCCGCTTCTTACACGGTGGATTTGAACGCAAATTACCGCTTGCTTGCGCTGGATTCCTGCATCTACGGTTCGGATGACGGCGAAATCAATGCGTCCGTTTCCGCTTGGCTGAACGAACAAATCACGCAGGCAAAGTCCGACAAAAAACAGCTTGTTGTGATGATGCACCACAGCCTTTTGCCGCATTTTGAATTGCAGCCGATGATTGACGATTACACCGATTTTGCGACGCTTTTGGCGGATAACGGCGTGTCGGTCGTTTTCACGGGGCATATGCACGCAAACGATATTTCTTACACCAAAACGAAAAAAGGCAATGTGCTGTACGATGTGCAGACCGGTTCGCTCATTTCTTCGCCGAATGCGTACCGCTCGGTGAAGTTTGACGGCAAGAAAGCGGATATAAAGAGTGAATATATCACTTCAATCGACACCTCTTTGCTGAATTTCACCTACACCGAAAAACAGCTGAGCGGCTTGAAAAACAACTTCTCCGATTACGCTTACCGCTATTTTGAAGCAGGTGTGTGCAAGTGGCTCAACCGCTACCTCGGTTCGCCGTACAAGGTGGCGAAAATGCTGAAAATTAAAGAGGGCGACACGGGCTATGCGGCGATTGAAGGGTTAATGAGCCGCTTGGGCAGTGCCTTGCAGTTGGATTTGTACGGGGACGGCATGAGCGTGGAGCGAATTGCCGCCATGGGCGGAAAAACAATTGCCGTAACCGACAGCGAAAAGCTCTATCAGGTGGCGGCGAAAATCATGTACGGCTTCTATCACGGCAACGAGGCACAGACGAGCGACAGCCGAAATGTCGAGCTGCTGTTTGATTGTCTGAAAGCATCGCTGGCTTACGGTTCGCTTGCGCTAATCAGTCCGAACGGTAAGGTGCCCGAATTTGCTGTGGCGGCTTTGGCGAAAATCAATTTCCGTGACGGTTTGGCGGATGACGCCGTGATGGCGTTGGCTCGCACGCTCGCAGGCGGATTTACGGATGATTTGAGTTATGAGCAGGATATTGACACGGTGCTGGATTTGAGCGGCTCGGCAACGGGAAGCGATACGATTCCGTTGAGCATTGTGAGAAAAATACTGAACATTTTGCGGGAAGTCCTTCGGCGACTGTTTCGCATCGGATAACGGAGGAATACGATGTACGAATCGTTTGATTTGAAAAAAAGTGTGGAGCTGGTGCATCATTACATTACCAACATGGTGGACAAAGCGCAGGATAATCTGCCCTATTGGCTGTTGCTGCCCAACAAAAAACCGGCGGAGGCGGCACATTGCCGTGTGGACGATGCCGAGCTGGTCGGTTCATGGTATGAGGGTTTGACCTGCGCCATGCGTGTGCTTGGCACAACGCAGGGTGACGAGGTGAAGCAGTCTTTGCGCCGTCATTTGATGAAATCGTGGGGTGAACACGGCTTGCGTTTTTGCGAAAAATATCCGTGGACGCACACCGTGCACGCATCGTTTCACGAAATGGGCTACATTTTGCCTGCGCTGAATCTCATCACCGAGGAATACCCCGAGGACGAGGAAGCGGAGCGCCGCACGAGTGAGCTGATTCGGGGAATGCGTTCGCTTGTGATTGAACGCAAGGTGCGCACCTTTTGGTCGGGCGACTTCACCGAAGAAGAGCCGATTTACGAATTTCCGAACGATGTGTTCTTGCAGGACGGCGGTTTTGATTTGACCCGGCACACGGGTCGTGGCGAACAGCCCATTCGCAATGCGCTCATGCTGCCTGCTTTGGTCAGACGCTATGAACTGAAAAAAGACGAGGTTGCGCTCGATTTGGCGCAGGGCATTGCCAACTATGTTTTGGGACCGTCCCGCTATTTCAACTATAAAATGGAGTTTTTCGGTCATGTCCATTCGGCGGCTTGGTTTGCCTACGGCTTGATTTATCTCGGCCGTATCACCGAGCAGGAGCGTTACATCGAAAAAGGAAAAGCAATTTACGATTACATCCGCTCGCTGTCCTCCGATTTCGGTTGGGTGCCCGAATATGCCCAATGGCACCCCATGGAAGAGGAGCATTGCGAAACCTGCTGTGTGCGGGATATGATTATCGCCGCTCACGAGCTGACCAAGTGCGGTTATGACGAATATTGGAACGACATCAATTTGTTTGCCCGCAATCAGCTCATGGAAAACCAAGTGCGCTACACGGGCTATGTCACCTGTGACAATTCTCTGCCCGACGGCAACGGCATTACATACAAGGATATTGATAAGCGCATGGTCGGCGGCTTCACGGGCGGAAGCGAACCGAATTCCATTTCGCTCACCCGATTCCGCTCCATTGCAGGGTGCTGTGTCGGCACGGCACCGACGGCATTGAAGTTGGTTTGGGATAATGCAATTGCCGAAGAAAACGGCGCATACATTGCCAACATTCCCTGCGAACGGGAAACCGACCGAATTAAAATGGAATCCTTTCTTCCCAACGAGGGCAAAATTCGTCTGACCGCAAAGTGTGACTGCAAAGCAGGCTTTCGTCTGTATGCTTGGATGGGCGACCAAACGACCTTGACCGTCAACGGCAAAACCGTGACGCCCGAAACGGTGGGCGCAACGGTGTGTACCGATTTGAAAAAGGGCGATTGCCTGGAATTGAGCTTTGCGCTTGAAACCGTGGCAAAAAAAGAGCACACAAGGGGCACGGATTACACGGTCTATTGGCGTGGCTGTGATGTGGTGGATTTAACGCCGAGAGGCGAGCACGTGCGGTTGTATCAGCGTGATTTATCACAGCCGAAGTATTATCCTCTGCCCGAGGATGTTGTTTACACGGGTGCGGCGAATATGGGGCCGACCCAGCAAAAATAAAAAGGAGAGCAGATTATGGGTGTTCAAGAAAAAGCCTCTGTTATGCGAGATAAGATTTTCTCCTGTTCCTCGGCGAGCATGAAGGAACAGCTCGGCTATTCCGGCGGTATCTTCGGCAACGCCATGGGTCAGGACAGCGTTCACACCTACGGCGACCAGTTCAGCCGTGACTTTGCCAAAATCGGCGATAAGCTGATGCTTGTGAAAGCCAATGCGGCAACAATTCTCAGCTTCCTGATTCCGCCGATTGCGGGTGCATGGTACGATTCGCCGCAAAAGGGCAAGGTCAGCCACTTGCGTCAGGCATTGCGAATCATGCCGATTCCGTTTGCGATTTCGTCCATGCTGTTGTTCATCGTACCCAGCTCTAATGTTTTGTATAATTTCATTTGGACCTTTGCCTTCGGCGTTATTTTCGATGTGGTCGATACTTTTTACGACATTGCCATGGCAACGCTCGGCTTGAAGCTTTGCACCGACCCGAAGGACCGCACGGGCTTTTTCACGCTTTCCTCGTGGGCTTCTACGCTCGGTTCGATGCTGCCCGGCTGGATTATTCCGATTATCGTCGGCTCAACGGATGACTTGAACAGTCAGAAATGGCGGTATTTCTATGTGGCGCTCGTTTTCTGCGTGTTGGGTGTTGCATCCATGTATCTGCCTTATTTTACAATCAATGAGCGTGTGGATGCTTCCATTGACGAGCTTGCCCGCAAAAAGCAGGCGAACGAAACCGAGCACATTCAATGGAACCGTGAAACACTGCGTGCGATTTTGCACAACCGTCCCTTCATGATTATTCAAATTTCACTGTTCTGCGATACGATTCGCCAGGTGACCTATACGGCTCTGCCTTATTTGTATCGAAATGTTTTCGGCGATTACAAAATGAAGGCTATTATTGATATGATTAGCGGCGGCTTGTCTTACATCGGCTTGGCGGCGGTTCCGTTTGTCGGCAACAAGGTGTCTGCACGCAACATGATGGTTGGCGGCTACGGCTATACGGCGTTCTTCTATGCGCTTATGTCCGTGTTCAACTTTAATATCGGCGGCAAGGGCAAGATGGTTGCCTTTGACCGTGGTCATGTGGATGCCCTGCGTAAATACCGCTACTTAATCGGCGCCGTTGTCGGCTTGGCAGGTATGCCCAATGCGGCACAGGGTGCGGCAAGAAAGATTATCACCGCCGATTCCACCGACTACATGGAATGGTACGGCTATAAGGAATTCGGCACACAGGTGCGCAGTGATGGTATGCTCAGCGCAGCCGGCAACATTGTCACCAAAATCAACAGCCTTGCCAAAGCCAACCTTTACAACGGCCTGTTTGTGAAGATTGACTATGAGTACATCAACAAGCGCACCGAGGAGGTCGCCGCACAATACCGGCTCAAAGACCCGAAAATTTCGGTCATTGAAGGCAAGCTCGACGCAAACGATAAGTATTGGACGGTGCTGGGGCGTTTGTTTTTGGTCATTACGCTTTGCGGTTTAATCGGCAACACTCTCTCCGCCGTTTCGTTCCTGTTCGATAACTACACGGGCAAGCGCAAGCAAATGATTTTGGATGAGCTGAATGTCAGCCGCAAAAAGCACGAGCTTGTGATGGCACAGATGGATGATGACGGCGAATAAATCGGTAAAATACGAAGGAATGCGGCGGCTTTTCGGCGGCTGCATTCCTTTTTACGGCTTGTTTTTGTAGTATATGACAAATTTTCGCCGAAAAGTTCTGCAAATTTAGCTAAATGACAGTTTTTGAAAAAAATTGAAAAAAATCAAATTTTTGCTTGCATTTCCTATATATATATGATAAGATATCACAGTATGCTATGCAGATAGTGTGCAGGTATGCGATGAAACGGAAGGTGGCTACCCGATGAGGTAGGGAATTTCCGTGGAGCATGTCCGATCAACGAACCGGGCGACTAGTAAAATAGTTCTCACCCCGTCACTGTTCATCTCACGGGCAGTTAGGGTGAAAATGCGCTTTTACCTAGCCGGAAAGTATGTTCTACTTTTCGGATTTTGAATGCGGAGGGTGGAAACACCCGGAAGCGTGTGCAAAAGTGCAGCCCGCCAAATTTTTAGGAGGCGTCACAATGGCAGTCAAAAACAAAATCAGAATCAGACTCAAGAGCTACGACCACAACCTCGTAGACAAAGCAGCAGAAAAGATTGTTGAAACCGCAAGAAGAACCAATGCGCAGGTTTCCGGTCCCGTTCCGCTGCCCACCGAAAAAGAAGTTGTTACCATTCTTCGTGCTGTTCACAAATACAAGGACAGCCGTGAGCAGTTTGAACAACGCACCCACAAAAGACTCATCGACATCGTAAGACCGTCCAACAAAACCGTTGAGGCACTTACCGCCCTTGAGCTTCCCGCAGGTGTTGAAATCGAAATCAAGCTGTAAACAACTTCACTACTTAATTTGCCTGTTCCCTATATTATATACATTATAGTATAGCTCGCTTCAGGTCATGTTGGTGAATACCAACCAATAACCGAAAGGAGAAAAAACAAAATGCAAAAAGGTCTCATTGGAAAGAAGATCGGCATGACGCAGATCTTCGACGCGAACGGCAATGTCGTCCCCGTCACGGTGGTTGAAGCAGGTCCCTGCGTAGTCACCCAGAAGAAGACGGTCGAAAAAGACGGCTACGAAGCTGTTCAGCTCG
>DNXM01000046.1:1157-3538 GCA_003505905.1 Oscillospiraceae bacterium | reverse complement strand
CAAGCCCCTCAAGGGTCACTTCGCAAAGGCAGATGTCGCCCCGAAGAAGGTTCTCAAGGAGTTCAGACTCTCTGATGTAGCCGCTCTCAATGTAGGCGATGTTCTCAAGGCCGACACATTTGAAGTCGGCGCCGCTATTGATGTAACCGGCACAAGCAAAGGTAAAGGCACCGCCGGCGCCATCAAAAGATGGAACTTCTCCAGACTCAAGGAAACTCACGGTACAGGCCCTGTCGCAAGACACGCCGGTTCGTTGGGCGCCTGCTCCGATCCCTCCCGTGTTTACAAGGGAAAGAAGCTCGCCGGTCACCTTGGTTGCGAGAGAGTAACCGTTCAAAATCTCAGCATTGTCAAGATTGATGTCGAAAACAACCTCATCGCTATCAAGGGCGCCATCCCCGGCCCCAAGGGTAGCTACGTCATCATCAAAGACAGCGTTAAAGCGTAAGGAAGGAGTGTACTAAATGCCTACAGTATCAGTTTTTGATATCAGCGGTGCAAAGGTTTCGGAGCTTGCTCTTGCCGACAGCATTTTTGCGATTGAGCCGAGCGTTCCCGCAATGCACCTCGTAGTTGTCAACTATTTGGCAAATCAGCGTCAGGGTACACAGTCAACCCGCACACGCTCTGAAGTCAGCGGTGGCGGCAAGAAGCCCTGGAGACAGAAGGGTTCCGGCCGTGCCCGTCAGGGTTCCACAAGAGCTCCGCAGTGGTATCACGGCGGTATCGCTCACGGTCCCAAGCCCCGCACATACGGCGGCAGCATCAACAAGAAGGTCAGAAGACTGGCTATGAAGTCCGCACTTACCTCCAAGGTTTCTGCCGACGAGCTTGTCGTTCTTGATTCCTTCAAGATGGACGCAATCAAAACCAAAGAGGTTGTCAAGGTTCTCAATGCGCTCAACACCGCAAAGAAAACCCTCATCGTTCTCCCCGAGAAGGATGATGTCATTTACAGAAGCGCACGCAACATTGCCGGCGTAAAAGTAACGGTTGTCAACTCTCTGAATGTTTACGACATTCTTAACTGCGACACAATGCTCGTTCTCAAGGATGCCGTTGCCAAGATTGAGGAGGTTTACGCATGAGCAAGGCAGCACAGGATATTATCATCCGTCCTCTCATCACAGAGGAAAGCATGGCAGGCGCCGCTTACAAGAAGTACAGCTTCGTAGTGGCAAAGGATGCCAACAAGATTGAGATTGCTCAGGCAGTCGAAGCCCTCTTTGAAGGCACAAAGGTTGCAAAGGTCAACACCGTTAACTGCAACGGCAAGCTTCGCAGATACGGTCGTTTCGAAGGAATGACCGCTTCCTGGAAGAAAGCCATCATCACCTTGACGGATGACTCCAAGACCATCGAATTCTTCGACGGCTTGATGTAATCCCGATACTTATAATAAGTATTAAAAACAATCAATAATCCGGCGGTAAGGTATGGAGTTTAGACATACTCCGCAAAGCCGCTTTAAGGAGAGTGAAAGTTATGTCTATTAAGGTCTATAACCCGACAACAAACGGCAGACGCAATATGTCGGTTACAGATTATTCCGGACTTTCCAAGGTTGCTCCTCATAAGAGCCTTCTTGTTAGCCTGAACAAAAAGTCCGGTCGTAACAGCTACGGCAGAATCACCGTTCGCCATCGTGGCGGCGGAAACCGTAACAAGTACCGTATCATTGATTTCAAGAGAGATAAGACCGGTATGAACGCAACGGTTGAAACCATCGAATACGATCCCAATCGTTCCGCTCACATCGCACTTGTCAAATATGAAGACGGCGAGTTTCGCTACATCCTCGCTCCGGAAGGCCTCAAGGTAGGTGCTACCGTTTGCGCAGGCGCTGACGCCGATATCGTCGCCGGCAACGCTCTTCCCCTTACCAACATCCCGGTTGGTACTTTCATCCACAACATTGAGCTTTATCCCGGTCGCGGCGGTCAGCTTGCAAGAGCAGCCGGCAACGGTGCACAGCTCATGGCTAAAGAAGGCGTTTATGCTCTTCTTCGTCTTCCCTCAGGTGAGCAAAGACGCGTTTCGGTCAACTGCATGGCAACCGTCGGTGTTGTCGGCAACGGTGACCACGAGAATGTCAAAATCGGTAAAGCCGGTCGTACCCGTCACATGGGCATTCGTCCGACTGTTCGCGGTTCTGTTATGAACCCCTGTGACCACCCGCACGGCGGTGGTGAGGGCAAGTCCCCCATCGGTCGTCCCGGCCCGGTTACCCCGTGGGGCAAGCCTGCTCTCGGCTTGAAGACCAGAGCCAAGAAGAAGCCTTCGAATAACCTGATTGACAAGCGTCGTAACGCTAAGTAAGAGTTGATGAAAGGAGCTAAAAACTAATGGGCAGAAGTATTAAAAAAGGACCTTTCGTGCAA
>DNXM01000046.1:0-1007 GCA_003505905.1 Oscillospiraceae bacterium | reverse complement strand
GACGCAAGCACGTTCCGGTATATGTCACGGAGGATATGGTAGGTCATAAGCTCGGTGAATTTGCTCCGACAAGAACCTTCAAAGGTCATGCCGGTTCCAAAACATCGAATTCGGGTAAATAAGGTCGAAAGGAGTGTAACAAATGCAAGCAACTGCAAAAGCAACCTATGTGCGCATTACGCCTCGTAAGGTTCAGATTGTGCTTGACTTGATCCGCAATCAACCTGTTGATAAAGCGGCAGCAATTCTCAAATACACGCCCAAGGCCGCGTGTGAACCGGTTGGCAAGCTGCTCAAGTCCGCTATTGCCAACGCAGAAAACAACTTTGATATGGATACCTCCAAGCTTTATGTTGCCGAATGCAATGTAGGCGCAGGTCCCATCCTCAAAAGAATCAGACCCAGAGCACAGGGCCGTGCGAACCGTATCAACAAGAGAACTTCGCACATCACCATCACTCTGGCAGAGAAAGAATAAGAAAGGAGGAGGTTAATAATGGGACAGAAAATCAATCCGACCGGTCTTCGTATCGGCGTTATCAAGGACTGGGAATCTCGCTGGTATGCCGATAAGGCGACCTTCGGCGATACCCTCGTGGAAGACTACAATCTTCGTGAATACCTCCTCAAGACACTTGCTCCCGCAGGTGTTCCGAAGGTAGAAATTGAGCGTGACGCAAAGCGTGTACGCATCAACATCCATTGCGCAAAGCCGGGCATGGTCATCGGCCGTGGCGGCTCTGAAATTGAGAAGCTCAAGACGATTTGCAAGAAAAAGCTTTCCGGTGACCAGGAAGTTTTCATCAACATCGTTGAAATCAAGCAGCCCGACCTCGATGCTCAGCTTGTTGCCGAGAACATCGCAGCGCAGCTTGAAAAGAGAGTTTCGTTCCGTCGTGCCCTTAAACAGTCTATCGGCCGCACCATGAAGCTTGGTGCAAAGGGTATCAAAACCCAGGTTTCCGGTCGTTTGGGCGGTGCTGAAATTGCTCGTTCAGAATGGGCAA
>DNXM01000006.1:3237-4852 GCA_003505905.1 Oscillospiraceae bacterium | reverse complement strand
CTGTTGGTTTGTCAATGATGTGTTATAAAATTAGAAAACTTCTCCATTATACGGGCTTGGCTACATTTTGTGAAATGCACTTGTATCACTTTACATATTTTGTTATAATGGCAAAGAAAGGCGGTTGTTATTATGACAAAAGAAATGATTATTTTATTTGCTGTGATTCTCCTGTTGTTCGTTGTAATTGTTGTTCTTTTGCTTGCCCTTCTTTTCGGACGAAAAAGCGAAAGAAACGACCGTGAAAGAACCGAGCGCAGATTGGCCGACGAATTTGAACGAAATCGCAGAGAAAGTGCGTTAAGTCAAGGTGATTTACACACACAAATTGCGCAGAATATGAAAGACATGAACGCACGCATTGAAGAAATGTCTGCTTCGAATTTTGAAGCGCAGACACGCATGAGCGAAGCACTGAACAAATCTCTCAATGCCATTCGAGAGAATAACTCGGAACAAAACGAAAAAATGACAAGAGTTTTTTCCGATTCCATGAGCCGAATGCAGGAGAGCAACGAAAAAAAGCTTGAACAAATGCGTGAAACCGTTGACGAAAAGCTTAACAAAACGCTTGCGACCCGGTTGGATTCTTCCTTCAAAACCGTGTCCGACCAATTAGAGAGCGTCAACAAATCCCTTGGCGAAATGAAAGAGCTTTCCAACGGCGTCACCACCAATGTCACATCCCTCAACCGCATTTTGACCAATGTCAAAGTGCGTGGAACATGGGCGGAAATTCAATTGGAAAATCTGCTCGACCAAACCATTCCCGGAATGTATGTCAAAAACTATGCGCCAATCGAAAACAGCACAGCGAGAGTAGAATTTGCCGTAAAAATTCCGTCTGCCGAAAACGGCTCGGTTGTCTATCTACCGATTGACTCGAAATTCCCGATGGAGGACTATGCCAAGCTTTGTCAAGCGAGCGAGCAGGCTGATTACGAAGCCGTTGCGGCAGCCAAAAAAGCGTTGATGAACCGCATTAAGGATGAGGCCAAGCAAATCAACAAATATATTGTCGTTCCGCAGACAACGCCCTATGCCATCATGTATTTGGCGACCGAAGGGCTTTATGCCGAAGTTGCAGCCGCACCGGACGGACTGCCCGAGCAGCTGCGAAGCGACTACAACATTATGATTGCGGGACCGAGCACGATTACCGCCTTGCTGTCCTCCCTTTCCATGGGCTTCAAGGCAATTGCCATCAACGAAAAAGCCAATGAGGTGCGCAAAACGCTTGCCGTTGCTAAAGCACAGTATGACAAGTTCGGTGATTTGCTCGAAAAAGCAAGAAAGCGTGTGGATGATGCCGGTCGTGCATTGGGCGAAGCGCAAGACCGAAACCGTATCATTCAAAAGAAGCTCAAGGGTATTGAAGCGCTTGATTCCAACGAGCAGAAATCTTTGGAAGAACAATTCTTTGAAGGAGAATAAATATGCTCAAACATTCGGATGTTCTTGAAAAATTGACCTTGGAAGAAAAAGCGTCGCTGTGCTCGGGTGCGGACTTTTGGCACTTAAAAAACATCAGCGGACAAAATCTGCGGCAAATCATGGTTTGCGACGGTCCGCACGGACTGCGTAAGCAAGGCGCAAGCAAAGCAAATGTCGGTTT
>DNXM01000006.1:2677-3045 GCA_003505905.1 Oscillospiraceae bacterium | reverse complement strand
TGTGGACGAAATTTTGAATATTTCTCCGAAGACCCGTTTTTGGCAGGTCGTTTGGCAAGTGCTTTTATCAACGGTGTTCAGTCGAAAGGTGTCGGAACCTCACTGAAACACTTTGCGGTCAACAGCCAGGAAACAAGGCGCATGACCGTCAGCGCCATTGTCGACGAACGCACCCTGCGTGAAATCTATTTACCTGCTTATGAATATGCCGTCAAACACGCACAGCCTTGGACGGTGATGAACGCATATAATCGCTTGAACGGCACGCATTGCTCGGAGAATGACCGACTGCAAAACAAAGTGCTTCGTGAAGAATGGGGCTTTGAGGGAGTTGTGGTCAGCGATTGGGGCGCCGTCAATGACCGTGC
>DNXM01000006.1:0-2643 GCA_003505905.1 Oscillospiraceae bacterium | reverse complement strand
ACGATTTGGAAATGCCGTTTTCGGGCGGATACAATGACCGAAAGATTCTGGATGCCATCGAAAACGGGTCTTTGACCATGGAAGAGCTTGACAGAGCGGTTGACCGTGTGGTTGATTTGATTATCAAATCACAGCCCGCATTGCAGCAGGAACACAGCTGTGACATGGAGCAATGCCACGCTGTAGCCAGAAAAGTTGCCTGTGAATCCATGGTTTTGCTCAAAAACGAAGAGAATGTTCTACCACTTGAAAAAGGCAAAAAAATAGCCGTCATCGGTAATATGGCAAAACAGCCACGCTATCAAGGCGCCGGAAGTTCCCAAATCAATCCGACGAAAATCGACAACGCTTACGATAGCTTGGCGGAATTGGGTTATGAATTAAGCTATGCGAAGGGTTATGACGACAAAGGAATCGAAGCGGTGCTCGTTGACCAAGCTAAACAAGTTGCCTCAAAAGCGGACATTGTTCTTGCTTTCGTTGGTTTAACACCGGAATATGAGTCGGAAGGCTATGATCGCCGCCACATGAACCTGCCCGACAATCAGAATCGACTGATTGCCGAGCTTGCAAAAGTAAACCCGAGTTTGGTCATTGTTTTGGCAGGCGGTGCGCCGATTGAAATGCCTTGGCTTGATTCCGTCAAAGCGGTTTTGCACACCGTTTTGGGCGGTCAAGCCGGCGGCAGTGCGGCGGCACGAATCCTTGCAGGCAAGGTAAATCCGAGCGGAAAGCTCGCCGAAACCTATCCCCTGTCGCTCCAAGACACTCCGAGCTACCGAAATTTCCCGGGAAACCGTGCCACCGTGGAATACCGTGAAGGCATTTATATCGGCTACCGCTATTATGACACGGCGAAAAAGGATGTTTTGTTCCCCTTTGGATTCGGTTTGTCCTACACACAATTTGAATACAGCAACCTGCGTGTGAGTGCGGAAAGCATCCGTGATACGGATGAAGTGACCGTATCGTTCCATGTGAAAAATATCGGAACAGTCGACGGTGCCGAAATCGCACAGCTATATGTAAAAGATGATGAATCCACCGTATTTCGCCCCGAAAAAGAGCTGAAGGGATTCAAAAAAGTCTTCCTTAAAGCGGGCGAAGAAACGGAAATCACCCTGACGCTTGATAAACGCTCGTTTGCTTTTTACAACATAAGCATTCGGGATTGGTATGTTGAAAGCGGTCGCTTTGAAATCATGGTCGGTGCATCAAGCCGTGATATTCGCTTGCGTTCAACCGTAACCGTAAAATCATCCTTTGAGCAGGCGTACATTCCGAATTACCGTGAGATTGCTCCTGCTTATTACTCGGCGGATATTGACCAAATTACCGATGCGCAATTTGAAGCGGTTTTGGGAGCCTCACTGCCGCCGAAGGTTCGGGACAAAAACGCTCCCCTAACCTTTGAAAATTCGTTGGAGGACGCCGCCGATACGGCATTCGGAAAGAAAATGCTCGATTTGATTATCAGCGTTGTCAATGTTGCATTTAAGCAGGATAACAATCGTGAAATGATTATTCGCACAATGGTTGAGCTGCCTATTCGCAACATGGTTTCCATGAGCTTGGGCGTTTTCAGCGAAGAAATGGCGAACGGTTTGCTGAATATGATAAACGGCGGAAAGAAGACAAAAGGGCTTGCGAAAATTCTAAAAGGCATTCCGCACGCTCTTTTGAACATCAAAGCGTTGCTTCAATCCATCTAAATCGGTAAAACGACTAAAATGGATTGAAAAACGAGGCAATCTTTGTGCCTTTTTGACTTGAAGTATAGACCAAAATAGGATATATTAGTACCTGTAAAAATTCGGTAATTCCGAAAGGAGACTGTAACAATGGAAAAATTCACTAATAATGCAAGCGTTAATGCGTGGATTGAAGACAAAGTCAATCTTGTAAAGCCCGAGAACATCGTTCTCATCGACGGCTCCAAGGAGCAGATTGAGGCATTGAGAGCCGAAGCCTGCTCAACCGGCGAAATGATTAAGCTGAACCAGGATCTTCTTCCCGACTGCTATCTGCATCGCACCGCCGTCAACGATGTTGCCCGTGTCGAAGGCAGAACCTTCATCTGCGCTCCTACCAAGGAGCTTGCCGGTCCGACCAATAACTGGATGGATCCCAACGAAGCCTATGAAATGCTTTACGCAATCGCAAAGGATTCCTACAAGGGCAGAACAATGTACATCATCCCCTACTCCATGGGTCCTGTCGGTTCCCGCTTCTCCAAAATCGGCATTGAATTGACCGACAGCATTTATGTTGTGCTCAATATGTGCATCATGACCAGAGTCGGTACCAAGGTTTTGGAAGCTCTTGGCGACAGCAACGACTGGGTCAGAGGCTTGCATTGCAGATGCGAAATTGACGAAGAGAAGAGATATATTTGCCAATTCCCGCAGGATAACACCATCATCTCCGTTAACTCCGGTTACGGCGGAAATGTTTTGCTCGGCAAAAAGTGCTTCGCACTCCGTATCGCTTCTTACCAGGGCTGGAAAGAGGGCTGGCAGGCAGAGCATATGCTGATCCTCGGCGTTGAAAAGCCCAACGGCGAAGTCAAATACATCTGCGCCGCATTCCCCTCTGCTTGCGGTAAGACCAACCTCGCTATGCTCATTCCGCCGGAAGTTTACA
>DNXM01000110.1 GCA_003505905.1 Oscillospiraceae bacterium | reverse complement strand
GCTGTTTGGTAAATCGAATCGGCCGTTACCAAAGTGCCGCCCGTTTTTGCCGTAAACCAGCCGCCGAAAATCTTACCGTCGGGCGCAGTAGCCTCCGGCAGGGTTCCGTAGGGGTTGCCGAAAACAACCTTCTTGCTCGGCGTGCTGACACTTCCGCCGTTTGACACATCAAAGGTAACCGTATATTCATTTCCCTGCCACTGTGCATCAAAACCGACATTGCCGTACATACCCTTGTAGGTACCTGCGGCATACACTTTGTTTTTGATAAAATCGGTCTGATTCAATGCAGACCCCGCGACACTTGTTGCTTTCCAGCCGACAAAACGGTAGCCTGCTCTTTGCGGCGTAACGAGTACCAAATCATTGCCCTCAATCGCAAAGGGCACTGCCGTTTCTCCGTTCGCATTTTCGGTCGCCGTATAAGAAATCGGCGTATACGCTTGATAGGATTCCGAAAGAGCTGACGACACATTGGCATATACAGCGGAATCATATTCACAAGTATAACCGGGGATGGATGTTGTGCTTGTGAAAACCGTACTGCTCTTGTATACCTCGCCAACGGCACGGAGTAAGGTCTTGCTGCCGCTCTTATGGCAAACCGTTACGGTTGTTTTGGTGCCGTCAAAATCCGAAGCCGTTGCCGTTCCCTGCGCTGCACCGTCTTGTGCGGAAAGGCTCGCTATCGTTTCCTTTATTGCAGTCAAAGCAGGCTTCGGGGTGCCGTCATAATTGAAGAGTCCGAATTTTGTTTCATACGGACACCAGCTGTGACCGCAGTTGAAGCAAACATCCTTATCCTGACAGCCGTAAATAATCATACCGGCAAGACAACCTACTTTTTTCAGCTCTGTCATTACTTCTCTGAAGTATTCCCCTTGTCCCTCGGGCGTGTGGGGAATATCATTGATGGTATACGGAGAGGTTTCGCCGTAGAAATGATTTGCATATTTGCCGAATACCAAGCTCGGCCACTTATCCTCCTGGTCGGGATAGTCCTGATTGAGTGTTTTCCTGAATTGTGCCGGCAACTTATCAATAAAGTTTTGACCGTCAGCAATCGCTTCCGCTTCTGAATTGTATCCGTAATTCTCATACAGGATAGCTGATTTTTGTGCGGCGGATTTCAGACCGCCATCACTCCAAAAGCCGAATTCCGTCATGATAACGGGCTTTTGCGTAATGCTGTAAAGCTTTCTGACTGTTTTCGAGTAATCCTTTGCGGTTGCTTCGCCCTGATTTCCCGTATATAGGTCAAGAGCAACATAATCGCAATACGGAAGATACGGCTTCAAAAGCTCGTGAAGGTCCATGCTCGACTGAAGCAAATCGGCGGAATTGTAGCCAATCGGAAAGTCATCGTTTGTCTTTTTCTTTTCCGCATCAATAACCTTCAACTGCTCGCCGACATAGGTCGCCGCCTGCTCAAGTGAGAGAGGAAGTGTAAAGGTGGCAAGACCCATTTCATTGGTAATTTGGAACATATCAACGCAGCGGCCGCCCTTGCCATCATCCTTCAAATCGTTGTAAAGGAATGTTGCAACATCGACTGCAATATCCATAAAGGACTCAAAATCGCCCGTGGGGTCTTGAATGCTCATATCCGAAATAAGATCTTTAGGGTACGGCGTCACCGCCAAGATTTTGAAGCCATTGTCATGGTATGCCTGACAGCGTTCCTTAAATTTCTTGTATTCATTTCGGACATATTTAATATTCCCCCCGTTATATCCGTTTTTGTCAAACGGACAGGGAATATCAAATCTTACCCAATTAAAGCCGGTATCCTGAAGTGTTTCATAATTCTCATTCGGCTGACAAACGCCGTAAATATATCCACCGCAGCTTTCAAGCAGTGTTTCCACATTTTCATCGGGTGTGTCGGGAACATAAAGCATACTTGTTTGTTCCGCTGCTGTCAGCAAAGCCTCTTTTTCAGCGTCCACCTCTGCCTGCGTTGCGGCAGGATTGCCGAGAACATAGGACGCATTTGCCAAAGCCGTGAGAAAGCCGTTATCGCACGAAAAAGTATTCTCCGCATCCTTTACGAAAGTAGACTGATTCAGGTTGCCGATAAAACTGCGAAGGGCGGTTTTATCCGCCGTGACAGCATTGGAAGCCGCCGAAGCTACAACCGTTGAATAGGCAATTTGTGTTTTTACGGCGGAAGAACCCGCAATGGAATATGTAAACACCCATTTAATAACGCCGGAGGAATCGGCATTCAACCCCGACACCGTTCCATCCGTTATTTTCGCATAGAACAACCCATCGGATTGCTTGGTCATTCTTCCGTTGTTTCCGGCGGTGCAGGAAGAAAGCACAGCGGCATTGCTGCCTGTTCCGCTCATCGCCGTTACCGTTACGGCAGTGGCATCTGGACAGTAAAAATACAGTTTGCCCGTTGTGCTTGAGGTGCTGTCCATGGTTGCAACACCGGTGCTGTCTAACGAGCGATTGATATAGGCTCTGAAGCTTGATGCAGGTGCAAAAACGGTTTCGGGCACGCCCGTAACGGCTTCATAGGAATATTTCGTGTTGTAACCGGATACCCCGTCATATCTCTTCATAAACAGATATACAGAGTCACCGATAACCGTATCTCGGCTCGCACCCCAATTCAAGTTTGCGATTCTGGCTTTTGAAAAAGATGAAACCGCATTGGTTCCAAAGGTTTCAACAAAATTACCGATTTGAAGGCATCTGTGATCCATGGTACGGTAAGCATCGGTTGAAGAGCTTTCCTCCGATTCGACAACCAATTCCGTCAGTGGTGCGCCCGCATTCCTGTTTGTCGTATAGTAAAGAAAAGCACATGATGTATTGGATGTGACGCCGTAATTCACATTGCCGCCACAGCCGCTCACAATACGATACTCGGACTCTTTTTCATTTAAGGTATAGGTCTTTGTTTGGTTGTTAATGGAATAGGTTTCATCCGTTGTTACAAACATACGCAAATCGGTGATTGCTTCATCGGGATTTGTTGTCTGCTGATAAGCAATGCACTGATATTGGTCTCCGCTTCCCGTGAACTTTCTTGTGCCGCGCCCATTGCTGTTCAAGTCGGCGTCGTTATATCCATCGGAAAACGCTCTTGTAATCGGAATATAGCCTGCTTTTCTGGCTTCGTCACAAGCAGCTGCAAAAGAAGTACCGTTGAACAAAGCCACTTTTTTGATATACTTAACACCTTCATCGCCCGACGGATAAGTAACATCATCGGTCAGCAAGCCCGTATAAGAAAACGCTTCCTTAATCAAGTCGCCGTCTTTGTCAATAACATAACAGCTGCCCTGCGGGTCAATACCGTCATAATCGCCGTCATAGACATCAATACCGCCGCCGAAGCCCTGCGTCAATGTATACTGCGTGCCGTCATAAGTTATCTTGGTTTCCGCACTGACGGTGTTGCTGTGGTCGTGACCGTAGAACAAACCGATAACATTGTCCTTGGCAAGCG
>DNXM01000221.1 GCA_003505905.1 Oscillospiraceae bacterium | reverse complement strand
GGATTTGAGGGGTCAAACTCCACCAAAAAAACGCTATCGCATTGGTTTGCGATAGCGTTTTTTCTTGTTCTTCAATCAAAAGCACGGCGAATCAGCGGAGCAATTGCATTATAAGCTTCGGAAAAAGCCGATAGAACCGTGCTCCAAAACGAGCCGACGGTCGGATGCTCGGCAACAAAGTCGGCGGAGCGTTGAACGGCTTTTGCCGAAGCTCGAATCGAGCTTCCGATGAAACCGAAATAGATTCTGCCGCCGTAAACAAAGGCAGTGTCGGTATAGAATGCCGCACAAAGGGAGCCGTCTGGCATCAAAACCGCTTGCACATCCTCGTTGTTTTCAACGACCGTGTAGGTGTCGTTTGTGCTGTCACTCATCACGGAATAAGCATAGGAACCCTCGTTTTTTACGGTCAGCGTAAACACTTCGCCTTGAACGGCGTCCGTACTGCCGTTTGCATTATTTCGTTTCCAACTGCCCGTTTGCGTTTTGATTTGTGCGTTCATTTCGCCGCCTTGATAGACGGTGTACTTTACGCCGTTGTGGATGACCGTGTTTTCGTTTCGGCTGAAATTCCCCTGCGCCGTTTCCTGCTGCAGCGTGGTAACCATTTTTTGTCCGTTGTCATTTGTCAGCCCTGCGCCGAGGAGAACGGCACTTCGGTCGGTGGCAAAACAGGCAACGGTGTAATGAATGCCCTCGTGCGTTGTTTGTGCAAAGGAAACGGCGGCATCGCCGTAATCCGCTCCGCCGAAAACACCGGTGAGCTTACGCTTGTTGTAATTGGTGTGAACCAGCAGGGCGGCGTCATCCTCTTGAACAGCGGTAGTTCCGGGAATCAGGGAGTAATTCTGAATCGGCTGAATGTCGTTGTAGTTCACTGTTTTACCTGCAACGGTTGTGGTTGTGCCGTAGGAGGAGTTGTAGCTCAACAGGTTTTCGTTGTTGAGGTTTTCGGCGTAATAAAGGTTCGAAGCCGCCCCACGAAACGAAAAATAAAAATCGTCGTTGTTGATAACAAGAAACTTTGCATTGTCAAAATATTTTAAGCCGAGATTCCGACGGGTATTCTGCTCAATTGAATTCAAGTATTGTCGAAGAGCGGGCTTGTTCGGGAATGCGTCAAGCGTCAACAGCTTTTTGATGTATTCACCGAGGTGCTCAATGTTTGTTTTTCCTTTTTTCGAAACATCTCTGCCGATGGTCTGCGGGTCGATTTGGTTGCCGACGCTCAAATATTGCAAGCCGTTTACAATCATATCGGACAGCGGATTGAGTTGGCTTTCGTCTAAAGCGTAGCTTGTGCCTTGCAGAATGCGCAAAATCGAAGCCGTGTTTTGAATCAGCGAAATGCCGTATGCGCCGCTGTAAAGCCGTGCGCCGTGCTGCATGAACGAACCGTCCGCCTTAATGCCCTCACCGTCGGAATAGCCGAGGACGGATTTGAATTTCGATACGGCACAGTTCACGGCGGCTTCCTCGTTCGCCAGCATTCCGTATTTCAGCGTGGAATATGCCGCCCAAACCGCATTGGCGCCCGTTTCCTGCTGCAAATCGGTGTTGACGGTGAAACAGCCGTCTCCGACAATCGCCAGCACATTTTTCATCAGTTCGGGGGAAAGCTCGTTCTTTACGAGCAAGGCGATTTCGCCGAGGAGATTCGGCGTGTTGATTTCGTTGTACCACCAGTTGTCGGATTGATAATCATTTTTGACCCAATAGCCGATGAGCGCAGGAATGATATTGCCGAGCCGTTCTTTTAAGTCGGCGTCGGTGGTTGTGTTGTATACCGTTGCCATGGCAAGCGTTCGGGCGAGATGGTCGGTCAATTTCACAAAGTCGTTGACATTGTACTTTACCGTGCTGAAGTACATGGTTTCATCCGTGTCGGTGCGCAAATGGCTCATGTTGCTGTCAAAGCTGTAGTTGTTGCGTGGAACGGCAAACACCGAAAGGCTTCCGTCTGCCATGCAGTCAGTGAAGTTTCGGCAGAGCTGTTCTACGCCGAGGGAGGAGCTTGCCACTGCCGAAAAAGGGAACAGTTGGCATAGAATGACAAGAGATAATGCGAATGAAAGCAATCTGTTTTTCATGGGAATTCCTCTTCCTGTTTCAGATGCTTCCATTTTAACAGTGTGCGCCGGCAATGTCAAATTTTACCTGAAACAAACGGGAAGCGTGACAAAGGGAAAACCGACAAAGATGTCGAATTGTGCAATTTTTATTGAAATTATATTGTAATTATGCTATTATTCAGAAATACAGAAAGGTGGTTTCGCTGTGACCGATACAAAGTATGAGCTTTCACAAAACGAGTCGGAATTTATCAATATTTCCAAAGTGTTTTTTTCGGTATTGGTAGTCTTTGTTCATGTGTATGCGGAAAGTGTTTTTTTCGGAAGCCGTGAATATGTGCTTTTTAACCCGGGTTGGCTTGAATTCATCAAAGTGGCGATATCAAAAATAATAGCCGGCAGTGCGGTTCCTGCATTCTTTTTCTTTTCATCCCTGCTTCTGTACAGGAAAGAGTTCACTTGGAAAAGCAATATGAAGAAAAAGGTGAAAACCTTATTGGTTCCGTATATACTGCTCAACGCATTTTGGATACTGTTTGACCAAATTCCGATTTCGACAACCGAAATACACGAAATTTTGAACAGCGGTCCCGAACTTTTTTCTTGGGGAATTAAAGACTGGGAAGAAGCTTTTATCGGCATATTTTCGGGCTATCCCTGCCTTTATCCGCTTTGGTTTGTCAGGGAATTGCTGTTGCTGAATGTTTTGGCAATACTCATAAAAAAGTTGATGGATTGGAAACCGATTATTGTTGTGGGGCTGATAACCGCTCTGTACTTTTTGGTTAACACAAAGGCGATTATTGCATCGGACAGCGAAGGTGTTTACAACCATAACATTACCGCCTTGTTCTTTTGGACAATCGGATATGTCTTCGTAAAATATAACATACGATTGGGAAGCTTTTTGAAAAAGGTAAACCCGTATGCGATTTCCCTTGTCTATTTCGTTTTGATTATATTATCCACTGCAATATACGGAAAGGTGTTTTTTGACTTTGTTGTAAGCAGGCTTTGCGTGGTGGCGGGAATTGTTTTTTGGCTCAAGCTGTCTTCTGCCGTCAATGGCGAAAAGGCAAAAAGCATCTTGCTGTGGATGTCTTCTTTCAGCTTCAGTATATACATTTTTCACGAAAAGGCGTTGGGTTACTTTAGGACGATATGCG
>DNXM01000016.1:10070-10370 GCA_003505905.1 Oscillospiraceae bacterium | reverse complement strand
AAGTGCTTCCCCGGCATGGCGCAAGCCGTTTGTGCCGCCATTGATTCCATGGAAATCAACGGTATTGTCGGCACCTTGGCAGGCGATGATACCATTTTTGCCGCTTGCCGCAGTGAAGCGCTTGCCGGTGAAATGGTTATCACCCTGCGTGATATTACGAAGAAATAATCAAACGGCAATGAGGTGGAGAAATGCTCCGTAACCTTACAATTGAAAATATCGCTGTTATTGAAAGCGCCGACATTGTTTTTGAAGACGGTTTGAATATTCTGACCGGTGAAACCGGTGCAGGTAAGTCCA
>DNXM01000016.1:7924-9997 GCA_003505905.1 Oscillospiraceae bacterium | reverse complement strand
AAAGAATTAGTTCGCACCGGGTGCGGTAAGGCATCGGTTTCGGCACTTTTTGAGGTGCAGAGAGAAGCTTTGCTTCCTGTTTTTGAAAAGCTTGGCTTGGATGAGCTGGAGGACGATGAATTATTGATTCGACGAACGATTTCCGTTGACGGAAAAAATGCCTGTCGCATCAACGCACAGCCTGCAACGGTCGGAATGCTTCGTACACTCGGCCGTGAATTGGTGAATATTCACGGTCAGCACGACAGTCAAAGACTGCTGAATGCAGAGTCGCATATTTTGTATTTGGACAGCTTGGCGAAGTCGGACGGTAAAATAGCGGCCTATCGAGAAGCTTTTGAGCAATGGAATCGGGTTCGCAGGGAAATTCGTTCTCTTCAAACAGACGGAGAAGAAAAGCAGCGAAAAATAGATTTGCTCGATTTTCAAATGCAGGAAATTGAGTCGGCACAACTGACAATCGGCGAAATGGATGAGCTGAAAAAGAGTCGTACGTTTTTCCGCAACAGTGAGAAAATTATTTCGGCTCTGTCTGCGGCACACGCTCTGCTCAACGGCGGCGAGGAGCTTCCCGGTGCATTGGTGGAGGTGAAATCCGGTGCGGATGAATTGGATTCCGTGTCCGATTACTATGCGGATATCACACCGGTAGCACAGCAGCTGCGTGAGATTTCCTATCAGTTAGACGATGTTTGCGAAAGTGTTCGCAATTTGTCGGATGATTTGGATTATGACCCGCAACACGCGCAAGCTGTGGAAGACCGCTTGGATTACTTAAATCGGCTAAGCCGAAAGTACGGCGCAACGGAAGAGGATATGCTCCGCTTTTATGAGGAGTGCCGTGCCGAAAAAGAAAAAATCGAATTTTCCGATGAGCATCTTCTTGCGCTCTCGGAAGAAGAAAAAAAGCTTGCAAAATATGTGAAAATATTGGCTCGGGAGCTGTCGGCTTTGCGCCGTGAAGCTGGGGCTGTCTTTTCTCAACGGGTTTGCGAGGAACTGCGTTTTTTGGATATGCCGAATGTAACCTTTGTTGTGGAACAAAACGAATGCGAGCTGAATGAAAACGGCATGGATGCAGTTGAATTTTTGATTTCGGCAAACTTGGGTGAAAATCCGAAGCCCTTGGCAAAAATTGCATCCGGCGGTGAATTGTCCCGCATTATGCTTTCTATTAAGAATGTACTTTCCGATAAGGACGGAGTCGGTACTTTGATTTTTGATGAAATCGACACCGGCGTCAGCGGTCATGCCGCTGTCAAACTCGGTCGCAAGCTTTACGAGGTCGCACAAGGGCGGCAGGTGATTTGCGTAACACATTTGGCACAGATTGCTTCGCAGGCAAACCATCATTTTTGTATTCGCAAATCAACATCAAACGGACAGACCTATACCGATATTCAACCCCTTGATTGGGACGGGCGCAAGCGTGAGCTTGCCCGCATTCTCGGCGGTGAAACGATTACCCAGGCACAGCTTGACTTGGCGCAGGAGCTGTTGACAAACCGTTAATTATCGGTTATCATAGTATGGAATTTTTTGGAGGATAATTAACATGAATGTGTATGAAGAATTAAAAGCCCGTGGCATTATCGCCCAAGTTACCGATGAAGCCGAGGTCGAAAAAAGACTGACGCAGGATAAAATTCGGTTCTATATCGGCTTTGACCCGACAGCGGACAGCCTTCATGTCGGCCATTTTGTCCAGATTATGGTCATGGCTCATATGCAGCGTGCCGGTCATACGCCGATTGCCTTGTTCGGCGGCGGCACGGGCATGATTGGTGACCCATCGGGCAAGAGCGACATGAGAAAAATGCTCACCCGTGAAACAATTGCCCACAACATCGAATGCTTCCAAAAGCAGATGTCAAAGCTGATTGATTTCTCGGACGGTAAGGCCATTATGGTGAACAATGCCGATTGGCTTGCCAACTTGAACTATATTGATTTTCTGCGTGAAATCGGTGTTCATTTTTCGGTCAACCGTATGCTTTCCTTTGAATGCTACAAGCAACGCTTGGAAAGAGGTCTTTCTTTCTTTGAATTGAACTATATGCTCATGCAAAGCTA
>DNXM01000016.1:4843-7836 GCA_003505905.1 Oscillospiraceae bacterium | reverse complement strand
GCGGTGACGACCAGTGGAGCAATATCATCGGCGGCGTGGAGCTGTGCAGAAAATGCGAAAATAAAGAAGTGTTCGGCATGACCTTCAAGCTGCTTCAAACCAGCGACGGCCGCAAAATGGGCAAAACCGAAAAAGGCGCCGTGTGGCTTGACCCTGAAAAGACTTCGCCCTACGAATTTTATCAGTACTGGCGCAACATTGATGATGCCGATGTGATTAACTGCATGAAGATGCTCACCTTTATTCCTGTTGAGCAGATTGAAGAATACGCCAAGTGGGAAGGCAGTGATATCAACAAGGCAAAGGAAATCCTTGCCTATGAGGTCACCAAGCTCATCCACGGTGCGGAGGAAGCCGACAAGGCGCAGTCTGCCGCCCGTGCGCTGTTTTCGAACAATGCCGACAGCGAGCATATGCCCACAACGGTTTTGACAGCCGAAGATTTCACAGACGGCAAGGTTGGTATCGTGCGTTGCATCGTTAAGGCAGGTCTTGCAAAATCCAACGGCGAAGCCCGTCGCTTGATTGAGCAGGGCGGTGTCAGCGTGGATGATGAGAAGCTGACCACCTTTGATTATGACCTTCCCGAAAGCAAATTCAACAATGGCGGTTATATTATTATCCGAAAGGGCAAAAAAGCTTTCCACAAAATTACAAAATAATCCTGCGTTTTCCCGAACTTTGACCGATGCGTTTTGGCGCATCGGTTTTTTTCTTTGCTTTTGGTCAAGAATAGTTTTGAGGTGGTCTTATGAAGAAACAAAAAGACAGAAAAGAGGTCAAACGAGCGGCAATCGTGTTTATCTCGTTGTTGCTTGCTTTCGGCGTAATTCCGTTGAGAATGATGACGATATTGTTGTCCGCATCGCAAAAGACGGCGCTCGGCATGGGAAACGGCAAGGTTATGACGGTTGGGGAAAGCCGTGGTATTATATACGACTGTAATATGGAACGCTTGATTGGTTGTGATTCAACAAAAATCGCCGCTGTTAAACCAACAGCCGGTGCCTTGGCGGAGCTGAAAAACCGCTTGAATAATGAGGATTTTCTGAAAGCCGATGAAGTGCTTGCCAAAGGGGAACCGATGCTTTTGAAAACTAACCAAAGCTTAAATCAAGCCGATATTTTGACACTTAATACCTATGACCGTTCTTCGGCAGATTCATTGGCGCATCATATCATCGGATATACGGACGAAAGCGGAAACGGAGTTTGCGGTTTAGAGAAAAGCTTTAATGATTTGCTGAATTCATATCAGGGTTCCCTGAAGGTTCGGTTTCGCTGTGATGCAACGGGCAAAATTCTTCAGGGGGAACCGATTGAAACGATTGATAACGGGTATGACAACAGCGGCGGAATTGTGTTGACGCTGAATAAATCGTTTCAGCAGGCGCTTGAAAACTCAATGGATATCTGTGCGTTGAAAACGGGTGCGGCGGTGATTTTGGATTGTTCGGACGGCGCAATTTGCGCAATGGTAAGCCGACCGGATTATGACCCGACCAACGTGGCAAAAAGTCTGAAGCAAGCGAATTCTCCGCTGTTTAACCGTGCACTCGGCGCTTATCCGGTCGGCTCGGTCTTTAAGCTGTTGATTGCCGCCGCCGCAATGGAGCAGGGGATTGACCCGGCGAAGGAATGGACTTGCAGCGGCTCGATTCATGTCGGCGGTTCGGATTTCGGGTGTCTGAAGGTGCATGGAAAGGTCAATATGCCGCAGGCACTTGCCTATTCCTGCAACTGCTATTTTATTCACTTAATGGAGCAATTGGATTGTGAGAGCGTTCTCGAATGTGCGGAAAGCTTCGGCTTCGGCAAATCGTTGCAGTTGGCTGACGGGCTGGAATCGGCAGGCGGTGTGCTTCCGAGCCAAACGATGCTGTCTGCACCTGCGGCTCGTGCGAATTTTTCGTTCGGGCAGGGTCAATTGACCGCTTCGGTGCTTCAAATTGCCTCACTATATGCAACGGTTTTGTCTTACGGCGAGTATCATGTGCCCTATTTGATAAAAGGTCAAGTGGATGAAACCGGCAAATTCACTTCGCTTCATTCGTATCAGCCTCCGTTCAAATTATTAAGAAAAGAGAATGCGCAGATGCTGTCGGATTTTTTGGGCGTCGCCGTTCGTGAGGGAACCGGAAAGGCGGCGCAGGTGGACGGTGCGGACTGCAAAGGAAAAACCGCCACAGCGCAAAGCGGCGATTTTTCAACGGGAAAAGAACGGCTGGTGTCGTGGTTTGCCGGCGGATTCACATGGAAGAGCAAACAGTATGCGATGGTGGTTCTGTGTGATGACGGCGTTTCGGGGTCTGTGGATTGTGCACCTGTTTTTGCGGCAACTGTTCGCAGAATCCTTGCGTGGAGTTGACAAAAAGCATTGACACGGCATTGGCAGGGTTGGTATAATAAACGAGCCGAACGGTAAATAATTTTTTGAGGTTGTGTTAATGATGATAAATGTAGCGTTAGTCGGAACATGGCACGTTCATTTCAGCGGCTATGCCAATGCCATTGCGAATAATAACGACTGTCACATTTCGGTTTTATGGGATGCCGAGGAAGAGCGCGGCAAAAAATACGCCGATGAGTACAAGTGCGATTTTGAACCGAATTATGACAAACTGCTTGCCCGTGCGGATGTTGATGCCGTTATGGTTTGTTCGGCAACGAATTTGCACAAAGAGCTGATGATAAAAGCAGCAAATGCCGGGAAGCATATTTTCACCGAAAAGGTGCTTTGCTTTAACGAAAAGGATGCTTTTGAGGTTGCCGAAGCCGTAAAGAAAAGCGGAGTAAAGTTCTGCATTTCTTACCCTTGGCGTAGTCGCAGTGATTTTCAATGGGTTAAAAAAGCGTTAGATGAAAAGCTTATCGGTGAGGTGAATTACCTGCGTATGCGCAACGCCCACAACGGCACGGTTGCAGGCTGGCTTCCGCAGACTTTTTATGATGAGAAAGCCTGCGGCGGCGGTGCGATGATGGATTTGGGGGCA
>DNXM01000016.1:3735-4816 GCA_003505905.1 Oscillospiraceae bacterium | reverse complement strand
TGGGGGCACACTCCATGTATTTACTGCATTGGCTGCTTGGTGACCCTGTGTCCTGTGCTTCGGCTTTTACGAATGTACGGGTAAACAGCGTCGAAGACAATGCCGTTACGGTTTTCACCTATCCCAATGGTGCAATCGGTGTGAGCGAAACAGCCTTTGTTGCCTGTAACAATCCGTTTGAGTTGGAAATTGTCGGTGACAAGGGAACGATTTTGGCAGGCGGTGTGTTTGACCGGCTTTGCTACAACATCGGTGATGGTTGGATTTATCCGAATCTTCCGGCCGCTTTGCCTGCACCCATTCAAATGTGGATGGATGCTTTAACTAAGGGCGGCGACATCCCGTATACGATTGACGATGCCGTTTCACTTTCCCGCATGATGGAGCTTGCTTACAGTCATAAAATATAATAGGATACACAAAGGACCGCTACGCAAAATGTGCGTGGCGGTCCTTTCATATTCGGAGTAAAACGGCGCATACAATGGAGTATCAACAAAAGTCGGGGTGTTTGAATGTTACTGCAATTGCTCAATACGGTTCTATCAAATTTGATGTATTTTACGCTCCATTTGCAAAATGTCGGGTCATTTCCGAAACCGCTTAACGCCAAGGAAGAGCGTGCCTGCTTTGAAAAAATGAAAGCAGGGGATACGGATGCAAAAAAGAAGCTTGTGGAACATAATCTTCGTTTGGTGGCACATATCATCAAAAAATATTATGCGCAGTCAGGCGAAGCGGACGATTTGATTTCCATTGGGACAATCGGTTTAATTAAGGCGGTGAATTCTTTTGATTACAGCAAAGGAACTCGGCTTGCCACTTATGCCTCACGCTGTATTGAAAACGAAATTCTGATGTATTTTCGAGCACAGCGAAAAACGGCGCAGGATGTTTCCATGAGTGAGCCGATTGATTCGGATTCCGAGGGAAATCCGCTGACACTCAGCGATGTGATTTATGAAGAAACGGATATTGTGGATCAAATCAACGACTCGATTCGCACCAAGCTCCTCTATACACTCATTGAACAAATTGAGGATGAACGGGAAAAGCAAATTATTGTAATGCGCTACGGACT
>DNXM01000016.1:3490-3719 GCA_003505905.1 Oscillospiraceae bacterium | reverse complement strand
AAAAAGCCACTGACGCAACAGCAGGTTGCACAGCGGCTCGGAATTTCACGGTCATATGTTTCGAGAATTGAAAAGAAAGTGCTGGAACGGCTTCGGAAACAGCTCGAATAATCAGCATTCCCTGCGCACGAGCGAACCGTGCGGAATATCACCGTCAAAGCGCAGGCTGAACGGCATCATCGGATGCGGCACACACTCGATTCTTTCACCGTTTTCATCCTGCATATCG
>DNXM01000016.1:2193-3480 GCA_003505905.1 Oscillospiraceae bacterium | reverse complement strand
CCGGTTGCACAAACACGAATCGGTGCTTGACCGGGCGAAAGAATTTCAATTTCATCGCCCTCAAAAAAACGGTTGCGCTGCGAAAGATAAATGCGACCGTTTTCGCATTTGTCAACGATGGCGGCAACACACCAATCCCGTTTGTATCCTCCGTCGACAAAAATATGCGCATCCTCCTTCGGGTCATTGAAAAAAAAGCCTGTGCAGTAGCCTCGGTTGCTCATTTTCACCATCTCGTCCGTAATCCACGCTTCGGGCTTATAGGTATCACTCGGGAAAGCGAGATATCCGTCGATTGCCGCACGGTAAGCGTTGGTTACAACAGCGGTGTAATAGGCGGACTTGGCTCTTCCTTCAATTTTGAAGGATGTAATGCCTGCCTTGACCAACTCGGGAATATGCTCAATCATGCACATATCGTTGGAATTCATGATATATGTTCCATTGTCTTCGTAAATCGGAAAATACTGTCCGGGTCGGGTTTGCTCCATAAGTGCATACTGCCAACGGCAGGGCTGTGCGCAATCGCCGTGGTTGGAGTCCCTGCCTGTCAAATAGTTTGAAAGAAGACAACGCCCCGAAAACGATACGCACATAGCGCCGTGAATAAAGCATTCAATCTCCATATCGCTCGGAATCTTGGCTCGGATTTCGGCAATTTCCTCCAAGGACAGCTCCCGAGCCAAAACGACACGCTTTGCTCCCATTCGGTATAGGGCGTTTGCGGCTTCGTGATTGGTGACACCCATTTGAGTGGAAACATGAATTTCAATTTCCGGTGTGTATTTTTTAGCTAAAGAAAAAATACCAAGGTCGGAAATAATCAGCGCATCTACCCCGGCATCCTTTGCCGTTTGAAAGAATTCTTCAATATCCCTTAAATCACGGTTATGCGCCAAAATGTTGGCGGTTAAATACACTTTTTTGCCGTTTTCGTGGCAGAATTGCACGGCTTTCGTCAGTGCCTCTATGTCAAAATTCTGTGGTGCGGAACGCATCCCCAAACGGGTTGAACCGAGATACACGGCATCGGCGCCGTAGCGAACGGCGGCTTCTAATCGTTCAAGGTCGCCCGCAGGGGCGAGCAATTCGGGTGTTATCATTGGCTCTCCTCGTTATCAATCAGCACCTGTGTCCAGTTGCGTTGGAATTCATCATAGTTTTTCGCAAGATAAAGCTTGCCTTTGTTGTTGTGGCAGAAGAAATAGTAGCTTGTGTCATCAGGATTCAACGCCGCTTCAATGGCCGCAACACCGGGGTTGCAAATCGGTCCTGCAGGCAAACCGG
>DNXM01000016.1:0-2173 GCA_003505905.1 Oscillospiraceae bacterium | reverse complement strand
TGAATGCCGTTCGTGTCGTAATTGTTAATGAATGGTGTTGCCGCCGCACTGCCGATTGCCTTGCTCAAATAGTTGGTAACATAATTCTTGGTTGAATCACAGCCGAGCGTCGGATAGGATGCGGGATGGTTCAAACGGTTATGGATGACGGAGGAAATGGCAGTCATTTGTGATTCGTCCGCCGCTTCCTTTTGGATGATGGAAGCGATGGTCATTACCTCGTCTTGCGATAAGCCAAGCTCTTTGGCTCGCTTGTCGTAAATCTCCGTCCACTTCGATTCAAAGTTTTTCAAAAGCTTGCGCACAACACTGCTCGGATTTTCGCCGATTCCGTTTTCTTTGTCGGAAACAAAAAAGTCATAGGTATCGGGGAACAAGTAGCCCTCTAAATTGAAGTAACGACTGCCGTCTGCGGGCAAATCGGCAATGAACTCGTTCTCAAAATCCACCTCACGAAGCGCCGTATAAATGTATTCCTTCGGACAAACGTGGTTTGCGTCAAGCTTTTCCACAATTTGTTGAATCGTCCAGCCTTCGGGGAAATACAAACGAATGGTTTCATCGGATGTTTGGTTTTCACGCATGGAATTCAGCATGCCCTCAACGCCCATATCGGCGGTCAGGTAATAGATGCCGTGCAGATATTTTTTCTTATCAAAGCTGCGGAAATTCGTGAACAGCTTGCAGAACCATTCGTGTTTGACGAGCTTGCTGTCACCGAGTGCATCAATAATATCGGTATAATCGGAGCCTTTTTCGATGGTGACGGTTACGATTTCATCGCTTCGTCCGAGCGCAAGAACATCATTGAGGCAGGAAATGGCATAGGCGGAAAGGATTGCGGAGCAAAGTACAATAATGCACGCCGCCAAAATGCGCTTTAAGCGAAGAATTTGTTCATGCTCTTTTTGCCGCTGCGCATTTAATTTGCGCTGTGCTTCGCTTTTTCGACCTTGTGCGGCAACAGGCGTTTGCTTTCGGCGTGCTGTCTGATTGCGAGCCGGCTGACGGTTGGCAAAATAGATGGCTTTATCCTTCCGCTGCGGCTGTTCTTCGGTGCGGTCGGACTCATGCAAGGCGTTTTCATCAATGTCCACATGGAAATTCCGAACGACATCACGGCGGCTAATCGGAATGTTGCCTTCCGAATCCGCTTGATTCAAATGTACCGGCGAAGAGTTATTGGCACCGTTGTTGCGGGAACGCAAAAATTCCTGCTGTCGCTTTTGTGCGTCCATCGCTTCTCTTTTTGCCTTTTGAATTTCACGCTGAATCTGCGCTTCCTCCACGGCTTTTTGCCGGTCGTGATTTGCCAGCCAAATGTCAAAATCGTCACGCTCAAGACCGAAGCCTTTGTTGTTTTTGTTATCGTCCATAAGCAAACTCCCGTTAGTTGTTGCAAAAATAAGTATCGTTTTCCGTCACGACAATATCAACCTTTCGGTCATATCGCCCATGCGGTATTTCATCCTCGATACAGCTTTGGTATACCAAGCCGATGGTGGTTCCGCGGTACGCCGCCAAAAAGCGGTCATAATACCCTTTTCCGTAGCCTGTGCGGTATCCTGCTTTATCAAACGCAAGGGCGGGAACAATGCACACACTCACACCGCTGTCTTGCAAAAGTTCACACCTTTCCTTGGGTTCCGGGATGGAATATGCGCCTGCTTCTAAATCGTCCCAAGAACGAACAACAAAAAAATCCATGTCGCTCGTGTCTTTTACACAGCGAGGCAGAGCAACGGTTTTTCCCAACGCCCACGCCCGTTCAATCAAATGCTTTGTGCTTACTTCAAGCGGCAGAGAGCAATAGAGCAAAACCGTGGGGCTTTCCCGAAATTTCCACAGGTTAAGAACCTTGTTTTCAATCTTGAAATCCATGCGCTGTTTTTCTGTTCGGCTCATTGACTTGCGCATGGATAAAGAGCGCTCCCGTATTTGCTTTTTGATGGGTCGAATATCTTTATTCATGGCAAAGGGACTCCCACAATTTTTGTGCTTTTTCTTTTCCGATAAAAGCTTCGGCAATGGCGGTGCCGAATTCAAGCGCAACGCCGCAGGAGCGCCCTGTGATGACATTGCCGTCCACACAAACGGGCTTGTCGGAAACCTCCGAACCGAAGAGCAGTTCTTCAAAGCCGGGGAAACAGCAGGCGGTGCGTTCTTGCAGCAT
>DNXM01000085.1 GCA_003505905.1 Oscillospiraceae bacterium | reverse complement strand
CGAAGTGAGCTTGCTGTTGATTTCGATTAACAACAAAATCAAGCAAATAGCCGATGTTTCGGATTTGGCGCAGGCACAAGCCACCTTGACGGAATTAAAGGAAGAGTACGATTCCCTGTACGAAGCCTACTATAACGGCTCCGAAAGCACATCGGTTGACGGAAAAACAACCAAAGTCAAGTTGAGCGATTTGCTCAAGGCAGAAGAAAAATACAACACCTTGAACAGCTCCATGAGCACCCTGGAAACCCTGCTCGGCAAGCAGAAAACTTATGAAAATCAGCTGGCAAAGTTCGACCTTGATTCAATTGAAGATAATCTGTCGAGTGCCAAAAAATTGCTGGAAACGGCACAGGAAAAATACACGGATTTGCAGGAGGATTTTCGTGACGAATACGGCAACATCACCGATTCCGATGCAATGGATGAAGCCGTTTCCAACGCCGAAAGTGCGTTGACAAAGGCACAGCTGGACTACGAAAAGCAAAAAACAGAGTACAGCAAAACCGTTCTTTCCGCACAACAGAGCAAGAAAACGACCGACACGACCGCAAGCACAGCACAGAAAAAATATCAGCTGAAGGTCATTGAATTAAACGAAACAGTTCAAAAAGCGCAAGATGATTATGACGATTTGGCAGAATCCCTGCAAGAAATCAAGGATGCCATTGAAAACGACGGCGTGATGACAGCCCCATGCACGGGCGTTGTTGCTTCCGTAAATGTTGAAGTCGGCGACACAGTCACCGTGTCCTCGGGCGGCAACAGCGATGCAATGGGTGTGTCGTTCTCCTCCTCTTCATCCGCAACCCTTATGAGTATTACCGATACCTCGGAGGTCTTTGTCAGCGTTTCCATTTCCGAAGAAGAAATATTGAATGTTTCCTTGGAGCAAACCGCATCCGTCAGTATGTCCGCATTCCCCAACCAAACCTTTGATGCAACGGTCGAATCCATTTCCACAGAAGGCTCAACCATGGGAGCCGCCACTGTCACCTACTCCGTCACGGTTAAGTTTGACAACGACAGCGCCTTGGACTTGTATGACGGCATGAGCGCCGATGTTACGCTTGTGACAGGCGGTGTTACGGATGTTCTCTATTTGAGTAAAAAGGCTGTTTCAACAACGAACGGCACCTCCACCGTGTTGCTCAAGCAAGAAAACGGTGAACCGTTGGAAACGCAGGTTACCACGGGTTATACAGACGGTCAAAACATTGAAATCGTATCCGGCTTGAAAGAAGGCGATGTTGTCATGGCGGAAAGCGCACTCAACACAGCATCGGGCAGTTCGGCGGAAAAGGGCAAATCAAACGAAGACGGAATGCCGAGCTTCGAAGACGGCAATATGCCGGACTTCGGAAACGGCGAGCAACCGGACTTCGGCGGTAATATGCCCAACATGAGTTAATCGGGGCTGATTTTTCACCGAAAAGGAGGAACGAAAATGAAGCTCACAGAAATTTTTCGATTGGTTTGGCTGAACTTAATTCAGAATAAAGCGAAAATGCTGCTCACAACACTCGGAATCATTGTCGGCTCTGCCACAATTGTTTTGGTCATTGCAATCGGTCAAGGTGGCAAGGCCGATGTTGCGGAACAGTTCAAAAATCTGAACGCAGGTGCCATTGATGTGACGGTCGGCAGTGGATTTAACTTGGATGATATCATGGGCAATATGCCCTCGTTCGGCGGTGGCAATATGCCCTCGTTCGGCGGCGGCAGTATGCCCTCGTTCGGTGGCGGCAATATGCCCTCGTTCGGCGGTGGCAGCTCAAGCCGAAGCGGTGGTTCAAGCCGAAGCGGTGGTTCAAGCCGAAACGGAGGCGGCGGAATGCCCTCGTTTGGCGGCAGTATGCCCGGCAGTTCGGGAAAATCCACAGCGGATATTGACGATGTGCTGGAAGAGAAGGACGCACAGGATATTCGTGATTTGATTGCCGGTTTGGATGAGGTAACGCTTTTGGAAAGCGGCGAAACGACCGTATTCGGCGGCGATTTGGAGGAAGAAGAAAACGACACCGTTGTTGGTGTGCAATCCAACTACCAAACCGTTTCCAATTTGGAAATCATGTACGGCAGATTCATCGAAGACGATGACAACGATTCCAAAAGTTATGTTTGCGTTTTAGGCTATACACTGGCACAAAAGATTTTCACCTACGGCTACTACGCATACGGCGATTATGTTGAAATCAACGGAAAGAATTACGAAGTAGTCGGTGTCTTGCAGGAAATGGGCTCCGTTTCCTCGGGTATCAGCCCCGATGATGCTGTATTTGTCCCGTATTCAACGGGTGAAAAATATGTCTTCGGTTCTTCGGGCGGCACGAAACAGATTACGGCGATTGCGCAGGATGTCAACAGCGTTGCCACCGTTATGGAGCAGATTGAAGCTGTGCTCACCGAAAATCACCCGAAAGCAAGCTTTGACATTTCCGATGCAGGCAGTGCCATGCAGGCGGCAACAAGCTCCGCCGAAACGCTCTCTACCCTGCTCTTTGCCGTTGCTACCATCGTTTTCATTGTCGGCGGTATCGGCATTATGAATGTCATGTTTGTTTCGGTCAAAGAACGCACGCAGGAAATCGGCATTTTGAAGGCAATCGGTTGCAGCAAAAAGACCATCCTTTTGGAATTTTTAATGGAAGCCAACATCATCAGCGTCATCGGCGGCGTTGTCGGCATTGCGTTAAGCTTTGGCATTGACCCCCTGGTTGAGCTGCTCGGAACAAGAACCGAGGGCAGTATATGGGGTTATGTGCTTGCTCTTGCCTTTGCCATTGCCACCGGCACGATTTTCGGGTTTTATCCTGCCTTCAAGGCATCTAAAATGGTACCGATTGACGCATTGAATGCGGAATAAACGGAGGAGCGATATGGAAGAAGAAAAAAAGTGTCCTGTTATTGAAATCGAAGATGTCAGCCGCCGTTTTACGGTTGGCGACACAACGGTTACGGCATTGAATCATGTGTCGCTAACCGTTGAACAGGGAGAGTACCTCGGAATATTGGGACCCTCCGGAAGCGGAAAAAGCACCTTGATGAATGTAATCGGTTGCATGGACAAAATCGAGGAAGGCGAATATCGCCTGCTATCCATCCCTGTTCGTCAGCTCAAAGAAGAACAGCTCACCGTTCTGCGCAACCGCATGATTGGCTTCATCTTTCAGCGTTACCACTTGGTCGGCACATACTCCGTGCTGCAAAATGTGATGATGCCCCTGCTCGCCCGTGGCGAAAGCTATCGGGAAGCGCAAAAGAAAGCAACGGAAAAGCTGAAAATGTTGGGCATGGAACAGCGAATGCACCACAAACCGAATGAACTGTCTGGCGGACAGCAACAGCGTGCGGCAATCGCCCGTGCCCTGGTCGGCGAACCAAAGCTGCTGCTCGCCGACGAACCGACGGGTGCCTTGGATTCCAAAACCGGTGAAGAAGTGCTGAAGCTGTTTCACGAGCTTCACGAAATGGGTCATACCATTGTGATGATTACCCACGATTTGAATGTTGCCA
>DNXM01000103.1 GCA_003505905.1 Oscillospiraceae bacterium | reverse complement strand
TTTGTACTTATATCAAAACGGAAGCAAGTCTTCGGAATTCCGTGCCTTGCTCGATGAAGCGGAGATTGACTACAAGCTGTTTGAAAAACAATCCGCCTGTTCTTATTGCAACAGCACCGAAACGGTGTTTGTTGAGGGCAAAGTGTTCCGCTGCCCGAAAACAGCCGAAGCCTATGCCAACGGAAAGGAAACGGACGAAACGCTGTTTACGGATATTGTGGCACGCAAGCTTGAAATCAAAGCCCTTCGTTTGGCTTTGTTTGACTTCACCAATTCCGCACCGTGCGAATCCTGCGAAGCTTGTGAGCGAAACAACCGCTAAAATCGAACGCCTCGACTGCTCAAAAACGGTCGAGGCGTTGTTTATTGATATTCATAATAGCGGACGAAATCGGGGGCATCGTCTTCGGTTAGGTATTGAATTACCTTGGTGCCGTTTTGGTAGGTGATACAACAGAAATAGCCTTTTTCCTGTGTGAAATAGCGCATATGCAGCTTCGGAAGGATTTCGGCAATTTGTTTCCGGTCGGTGACGGTGTTTTGTCGGGTGAGCTTTTCGGTCGACTCATTCTCCTCCAAAGCGGTGTTCAAACGGAATGCGTGTAAATCCAAGGTGAAAGCAAAGCAATCTTTGTAGCCGGAGCTGTTGCGGTCAATCGCAGCAGGGTAGAAGGAAAGACTTGCAACATCATCTGCACAGGGGACTTTGAAAAAGTCTGTGAGGTTGTTTTCTTTCAGGAAAGAAATTGTTTGCGTCATGTCCGATGTGAGATAGACCGTCGGCTCAAAGGTGGTATTATCGGGTGAGTAATGCAGGGAAAGCGGATCACGAAGAAAATCTTCATCGGCTTGCTTTTCTTCAAACCAAATTGCACCCACGGCAGGCTTCTGCGGGAAAAAGCGCTGTTCCTTTGTCTGTCGACACAAGTCATCGGCGATTGCCTGCTTGAGTGCGGAATGTTGTTTTTCGCTCAACGACAGCACATGAAAGGCATCATCTGAAAGAGAAGCACCAACAGCTACGACACGCCCGGAACCGTATTGCAGGGACGGCACATTGCTTTGCGTGAATGCTTTTTGAATGTTTTGGCGGAAGCATTCGCTTTCCTCCAAATTCAAGCATAGCTCCAGCGTCGCCTCATCGGCACGGGTGTAGTAGCGCAAAAGCGTGTGACCGTTTTTCAATGTGTACTTGATAAGCATTTGCGTGTTCAAATAGGTATCGTCTTCTAAATTTTCACTGCCAAGCTCGATGAATTTGCTGTGAATGTTGTGGATTTGTTCAATATCGTTCGGCGAGGTGAATTGTCCGAACAAAACCGGCTCCAAACAGTACGGATAGGTCACATCGGAATAGCAAACGGAGGTGTTGTTAATGCCCGATTCCTGCGGTGTCGCATGGAACGATACCGCTGAAATTTCGGCATAGGCAATGGATTCCACGCTCGGAAGCTTTGTCGAATAGCCGAATCCGCCTGTGATTAAAACAAGAAAAACAGCGGTGACGGAAAGCGGCTGAAGCAAAAGCAACGGAAGCTGACACAGAACCGATTTTAAACGCCTTGTTAAGAACAGTAAAACCAAACAGGTTACCGCAAACATGACCAATACGCCGATTACCATGGCAATGATGCGGTTATTCTGAAGAATAAGGAACGAGAGAAAATATGCACAGGTGCCGAGGAAAAAGGACGAAATTCGATTCAGCGATGAATTCATGCCGATAAATCCGGCAATTTCCATCCTGCGGCGGCGGAAAACCAAAACCGCAAAGCAGGCAAGGACAGCAGCAAACAGCAACCACAGCAGGCAGGCGGTGAATTGAGGACGGCTCCAGGCAATGTCCGAACTGCCATACGATGAACAAAGGTTTATCTTGTCTCCTTCGGAACGGTAAACGGTTAAATACGGTGAAGTGTTGGTGTAAGCAAAGGTAAGCGGATTACAATTGCTTGTTAAGCTGAACAGACCGCTGTTTTCAACGGTGATGCCCGAGGAATCCACATAGCTTGAAAGCGAATAGGCACAGCCGTACAGCAAAGCGGCACCGCACAGGGAAAGACCTCCGAACAGTACGGAGGGAAATGCCAAAAAGAGCAGGGAGAAGCAAATGCTTTCCAACAGCGTGCCGACACCGCAGGCGATGCAGACGAAAACCGTGAAGCAAACGGCGGAAAGGCTGAAATAGCAGGCAATGTTAATCAGCACACCCCAAAGTAAGGCCGTGTTAAACCCGAGAAAGGCGCCGCTGACGATTCCGCACAGCAAAAACGGAACGGCAATGCAGAGGAATAACAGCAAAAGTCCGGCAGGATAACGGGACAGAAACAGTGAGGATCGTTTCATGCCCAAGCTTCCGTAAATGTTGGCGGTGCGCACGAGCAATAAAAAACGAAACAGCGCCATGCCCATGGCAATGCTGAAAATCACCGTAAGAGCGGTGAGTAACAAAGCCGATTCACCGTCTTCGGCAAGCACATAGACGTAGGTGTTGCGCATGGTTGTCATGCCGTCTTCTTTTTCGGCAGAAAGACGAATTGCCGTTTGAATCGGCAG
>DNXM01000082.1:7278-8093 GCA_003505905.1 Oscillospiraceae bacterium | reverse complement strand
GAGTGAGTTTCAATGCAGGTACCTTCTTACAATCTTCATTTTTAAGTCCATTCGGCAATATTGCCCTCAGAGCATTTCCAATCCACGGTGGTGGCGGCATCAATGCTGCAGTGACGGCAAAACGGAATCGGACGGTTGAGAAAACAGATTTCTCCTTTTTATAAGCTTTCTCTATTATACACGACGGCAGCAAAAAACAAGGCAAAAAATTTACTTGGTGATGAGCTCCCAAACGGTTTTTACGAAAAACACCGCCAAGACCAAAATGATAACGGGCTTTACCTTTTTCGTGCCGCCCTTGGTGAACCAAAGGGTGCCCAAGTAACTGCCTGCAATGCTGAACACGCCTGCGACAAGCCCCAGCACCCAATCCACCTTGCCGTTGAACAGATAGACGCTGACCGTGGTCAAATCGGTGAATAAATTTACGGCTTTGGCAATGCCGTTGGCACGGGATAAGTCCATGTGTGCCGCACCCGTGAGCAACAACAGCAAAAAAGTGCCTGACCCGGGTCCGTAAAAGCCGTCGTATACGCCGACACCGAGGGAAATTGCCATGGCGATGAGCGTTGTTTTGCGTTCGGAATAGGGATTGGTGCCGTCCTTGAATGCACGGGAACGCAGGACATAAGCGCCCGTGAGTGGCAGCACAACCAGCATGACAATGCGGAAAATGCCGTCGCTCAACAGCATGGCAAGCTGTGCGCCGCTGAATGAACCGAGGATGGCGCACGCCACGCAAAAGGCGGATTGCTTCCACGGAATAAAGCCCTGCTTGGCATAACGGGTGGTGGCGAGCGCCGTGCCCATAAAGG
>DNXM01000082.1:0-7261 GCA_003505905.1 Oscillospiraceae bacterium | reverse complement strand
AAAAGGAGCTGAGCTTGTTTGTGCCGAGCGCCCGGTGTGTGGGCAAGCCGGCAATCAAGCAGGCAGGCAGTGAAATCAAACCGCCGCCTCCTGCCACGGCGTCGACAAAGCCTGCAATAAAAAGCAGGGGACAGACAATTAAAAATTGGGTAAGCGTTGCGGTCATAATTACTCCTCAAAACACAAATTGAACCAACAGCATATAGCACACGGTGCCCACCGCGATGGAGAGCAGCATTTGCTTTTTCCACAAGTGGGTGACAACGACCGCCGCAATGGAAATCAACTCGGGCAAGCCGTGCGAAGCGGAAAACAAGTCCACTTCTTTCAAACAGTAAATCACCAGCATTCCGAACACCGCACCGGGCAGAACCTTGCCGAGATAGCGGATGAATTTCGGCATGGGTTTGCCTTTTGGAAACAGCAGAAACGGCAAAAACCGTGTTGTCATGGTTGTCAGCACAATAAGCGCAACGGTCAAAACCTGTTGGGATAAACTCATTGCCGTTCACCTGCCTTTTCCAATGGCTTGCGTAACAGTGCAAGAGCGAGCAGAATCAAGCCCATTGCAGGCAGCAGGAAGTGATTGGCTTTGAATACGAGCAGGCAAAGCAGGGAAATGCCAAGCCCGAGAACGGACGGGATGCGATTTTTGTCCTTCATCCACCAATCCAAAAAAATAACAACAAACAGGGCGGTCATCACAAAGTCCATGCCCTTTGTGTCAAACGAAATCAGCGAGCCGAACAGACCGCCGAGCGTGGAACCTGTTACCCAATAAAGCTGATTGAGCAGGGTGACAAAAAAGAAGAACCAACCCTTGTCCACATCGGGCGGCACCGTTACGGCGCAGTTGACGGAAAAGGTTTCATCGCAAAGCCCGTAAATCAAATACGGCTTTTTTCTGCCCATATCGTGATAGCGGTCTAACATGGAAATGCCGTAAAACAGGTGCCTTGCGTTAATCATCAGCGTCATCAAAACCGCCTGCAACGGGTGAAACGAGCCGAGGAGCAGACCGACGCTGACAAATTCCATCGAGCCTGCAAAAATAAAAAGACTCATCAGCATCGGGTAGAGGAACGAAAAGCCCGAAACATTCATGTATACGCCGTAGGTCATGCCGAGAAACAAAAAACCGGCTAAAATGGGAACGGTATAGGGGAAGGCGGCTTTGAACGCCGCTCGAATTTCATCTTTTTTACTCATGATGGTGATTCTCCGCTCAAAATATCTCTTATTATAGCATTGCAATCGGAGCAAAGACAAGAGAAAAAAGAGAAAACAGCGGTTTGCGTCCGCTGTTTTTCGGTTTATATGGCATTTCCGGCGAATTGGCTGTTGTAAAGCTCGGCATAGAATCCGTTTTTCTCCATCAGCTCGCTGTGCGTGCCTTTTTCGACAATGTGCCCGTGGTTCATCACTAAAATAACATCGGCTTTGCGGATGGTGGAAAGGCGGTGCGCAATGACGAAGTTGGTACGACCCTTCATCAGGTTTTGCATGGCTTGCTGAATGAGCACCTCGGTGCGTGTGTCAACCGAGCTTGTCGCTTCGTCCAAAATCAAAATGGCAGGGTCTGCCAAAATGCTGCGTGCAATCGTCAACAGCTGGCGCTGACCTTGCGAAAGGTTGGTGCCGTCCTCCTCAAGCACGGTGTCGTAGCCCTCGGAAAGTGTGTTGATGAAGTGGTTGACACGGGCGGATTGGGCGGCTGCCAAAATCTCTTCCTCGGTTGCACCTTCTTTGCTGTAGGCAATGTTTTCGGAAATGGTGCCGTTGAACAGCCATGTGTCCTGCAAGACCATGCCGAACATACTGCGCAAATCCTTGCGGGGAATGGAGCGGATATCCACACCGTCCAGCTTGATTGAGCCGCTGCAAACATCGTAAAAGCGCATGAGCAGATTGACGATGGTGGTCTTGCCTGCACCCGTCGGGCCGACAATGGCGATAAGCTGACCGGGCTTGACCTCCAAATTGAAGTCCTCAATCAGCGGCACATCCTCTAAATAACGGAACGAAACATTTTCAAAGCTCACCGCACCGGGGTTTTTCGGCAATGCACCGTTTTCGTCGGGGGATTCTTCGGCTTCGTCCAACAGATTATACACACGCTCGGCGCTTGCCAAAGCACTTTGGAATTTGTTGGAAAGACCGGCAATGTCGACAATCGGCTGGGTGAACAGCTTGGAATAGGTGATGAACGAGGTGATTTTGCCAAGGCTCATCGCACCCTGCACCACCATGCGGCCGCCGACAAGGCAGACAATGACATAGCCGATGTTGTTGACAAAGCTGACAAACGGCATAATCATGCCCGAAAAGAACTGTGCTTTTCGGCTGTGCTCAAAGAGCTTGCCGTTGAGTTGGTCAAATTCTTCGCTCGACTTTTCTTCGTGGTTGAAAATGCGGACGATTTTGTGGCCGGTATAGATTTCTTCGATTTGGGCGTTTAGTTCACCTGTGGTTTTCCATTGACTGCGAAAATGCTTCTTTGAGCGTTTGAGCACAAAGGAGGCAATCAGCAGGCACGGCGGCAGAACGGCGGCGGAAATCAGCGTCAGCTTCCAGCTTGTGTAAATCATGATGCCGAGAACGCCGAAAAAGGTGATGAAGATATTGACCAGCTTGATGATGTTGTCTTGCAACGTCATGTTGATGTTGTCAACATCGTTCATAATGCGGCTGAGCAGCTCGCCCTTTGCGTGGCGGTCGAGATAGCTCAACGGCATATGGGAAATTTTTTGATTCACCTGCTCACGCAGCGAGCAGACGATTTTTTGCGACACACCTGCCATGGTGTAGTGCTGAATGTATTGCAAGATTGCACTCACCAAATAGATGACGAAAATCAACAGCAGGATTCTGCCGATGGACATTAAGTCAATCGTACCGCCTGCCAATTTGATTTTGACTTGGTCGTTGATGGCGTCAATGACATTGCCCAACAGATTCGGACCTGTGATGGTGAGCGTTTGGCTGATGACACCGGCGCAAAGCACAATCGCCATCAAGCCCTTGTATTTGAGCAGCTCCTTGCCCAAACGCATCGCCGTGCCGAAAAAGTCCGCAGGCTTTTGGTCGGGGCTTCTGCGTGAAAAGTCATCGGGCTGCACATTGGCTTTCTTTTGCTTTTTTTCGCTGTTTTTCATCGTGCCAAATCCTCCTTGGTCAACTGGGATTCGACAATTTCACGGTAAACCGAACAGCTTTCAAGCAATTCCTCGTGCTTTCCGATTCCGCAGATTTTTCCGTCCTCCAACACCAAAATGCGGTCGGCATCTAAAATTGTTCCGACACGCTGGGCGACCAAAATAATGTTGGTGTTTTTCATGCTTTGTCGGATGTTTTGGCGCAGGGAGGCATCAGTTTTGAAATCGAGTGCGGAAAAGCTGTCGTCAAAAATCAACACCTCGGCTCGTTTAATCAGTGCACGGGCAATCGCCAAACGCTGTTTTTGTCCGCCCGAAAGGTTGGTTCCGTTTTGCGTGATTTCCAAATCGAGCTGTTGCTCGTTGCTGCGGATGAAGTCGTCGGCGCAGGCAATGCGCAAGGCCTCCCACATTTCTTCTTCCGTGGCATCGGGCTTGCCGTAGCGCAGATTGTCCGCCACCGTGCCACGGAACAAGGTCGCTTTTTGCGGCACAAAGGCGATTTTTTCGTGCAGGTCATGGAGCGAAACATCACGCAAATCCAAACCGTCCAAAACAATCTGACCGCAGGTGACATCGAAAAAGCGGGGGATGAGGTTGACCAATGTGGATTTTCCGCAGCCCGTACCGCCGATGATGGCAGTCACTTCGCCGGCGGAGCAGGCAAAATCAATGCCGCTGAGCACAGGCTCGCTTGCGCCGGGGTAACCGAAGCTGACCTCACGGAACGAAAGAGAGCCGTCGTTTTTCGGGAAGGCTTTCGGCTTTACCGGCTCGTGAATCATGGTGTCAAGGTTGAGAATCTCCAGCACACGGCGGCAGGAAACCGCCGCACGGGGGAACATGATGAACAACGCCGCCGCAAGGGAAACGGCAACCACGACAATGAGAATGTAAATTAAGAACGCCTGCAAATCACCGACCAAATTGCTGATTTCGGCGGCGTGCGTGGCGGCATCTAATGCGTCGATTTCTTTGCCGCCAATCCAGACCACGCCGATGAGCAGGGAGTAGAGCAGCATAAACGCAATCGGCCACAGCAGGGCGAACAAACGGCAGATGTAAAGCCCGATGGAGGTCAAGTCAAGGTTGGCTTGGCGGAAGCGCTCATCCTCGTAGTCGGTGCGGTTAAAGGCACGGATAACACGAATTCCGCTGAGCTTTTCCCGCAGGATTTTGTTGAGCGTGTCCGTCTTTTTCTGTTCGGATTTGAACAGCGGAATGACCTTGACCTTGAAAAAATAGGTAATCAGCGCAACCACGGGGATGACAACCAAGATGGCAAGGGCGAGCTTGCGGTTCATCACAATGCTCATGACCGTTCCGCCGATGAGCATAATCGGAATGGAAATCATGATATTCAGGCAGGCAATGGTGGTTTCCTGAATGCGGTTGATGTCGGTCGTGGTGCGTGTGATAAGGGACGGCGTGCCGATTTTTTCCAAGTCGCATTCGCTCAATGCTTCGACCTTGCGAAACACGGCTCGGCGCAGGTTCGCACCGAAGCCCATGGAGGCTTTGGAGGAAAAATAGCTGGCGGTGACGGAAACAACAGCTCCGAATGCGGAAAGCGCCAGCATGAGAAGGCCGACCTTTTTGATATAATCCAATCCGGCGGTGTGGTCGGGGTTGTTGATGCCCTTGTTGATAATCAGCGACATCATCAGCGGCAGCGCAAGCGTCATAGCGTTGCCGATGAGGTGCAGGAGCATCGTCAAAACGGTTTCGTTTTTGTATGGTTTGAGGTATTGCAACAGTTTTCGCATAACCTATGCCTCTCTGCGTGAAATGAAGTTTTTGTTGTTCTGTTATCATAACATAATCGAAAAAAATTGACAAGGGCGGTTTGTTACATCTTTCTTACTTTTTGACGAAGATTTCGACTTTATAATAAAGGAAAGTATTTTATTATAAGTTTTTCAACATTATCTATGGACAAGTTGCCTTTGCTTGTGGTATAATGCTATTCGTATGCATATGTGCTGTGGCAAAAAAACGAAGCCACGGTATTTGCTCGTATCTTTACGACAAAGGAGGAAAAGTCGAATGCTTAAGAAAGTCAGCAAAATTCCCTTTAAGGGAACCCCCGAGCAGGAAGCCGAGCTGAAAGCGGTTATTGCAGAAAACAAGGATGACAAGAGTATGCTCATGCACGTCATGCAGCAGGCACAGAGCATCTATGGTTACCTTCCGTTTGAGGTTCAGGTCATGATTGCCGAGGGTATGGATATTCCGCTTGAAAAGGTCTACGGTGTATCGACCTTTTATGCCCAGTTTGCCCTTTCACCCAAGGGTAAGTTCAATATCTCGGTGTGCCTCGGTACCGCTTGCTATGTCAAAGGCTCCCAGGCGTTGTTTGATGAACTTGTCAAAGAACTCGGAATCGGCTCCGGCGAATGCACGGAAGATGGTTTGTTCTCGCTGGAGGCTTGCCGTTGCATCGGTGCCTGCGGTTTGGCTCCCGTGCTTACCGTGAATGATGATGTTTACGGTAAACTGACTCCGGAAGAAATTCCGGGAATTCTTGCCAAGTACAAAGCGTAATTCATGCGTGAATGGTCGCTTCACCTACTTGATATTGCGCAAAACTCGATTTCAGCCGGCGCAAGCCGCATTGAAATGCGCATCACCTTTTCCGCTTCCTCACAGGAGCTGACCGTCACGGTCGCCGACAACGGCTGCGGGATGACACCGCAGCAGCTTGAGCGGGTGACCGACCCGTTTTACACCACACGCACGACCCGTAAGGTCGGGCTTGGCGTTCCGCTGATGAAGCAATCCGCCGAACAGACGGGCGGCAGCTTTTCGATAAAAAGCGAGGTCGGAAAAGGCACCGAGCTTTCGGCACGGTTTTGCACCAATCATGTGGACTGTGCCCCCGTGGGTGATTTGGCGTCAACCGTTGTGACGCTGATTGCCCTGAATGACGACAGAGATTTTTTGCTTGATATCCATACAGACCAATCAAGCTACACGCTTGACACTCATCTTCTTCGAACCGTTCTCGACCCTGTGCCGTTGAACGAAGCGAAGGTATTACAATGGATAAAAGAAGCTCTTGTCGAACAAACTCAAAACTTATCCGGAGGTGTTAAAGAATATGAAATCACTTAAAGAGCTTTTGGCGATTCGGGAAGAAACCCTGAAAACCATGACCGCAAGAAGTGACAGCGAAGAAAACACCAAGATTCTCGTTGCCATGGGAACCTGCGGTATTGCGGCAGGCGCCCGTGAGGTTGTCAACGCTTTCACAGAAGAAATTGCACGCCTTGAACTCAAGGGTGTTACGGTTGCGCAAACCGGTTGCGCAGGCACTTGCAAGCAAGAGCCTGTTGTTGCGGTTCTTGTGCCCGGTCAGAAAAAAGTCACTTATGTGAACATGACAGAAGAAAAGGTTGCTCGTGTTGTCAGCGACCACATCGTAAACGGCAATGTCGTAACGGAATTCACCGCCGACGCCATCGCTGAATAAACAAGGAGGAAACCAAATGTATCGTTCCCACGTTCTTGTATGCGGCGGTACGGGCTGTACATCCTCTCATTCCGCTGAGATTATTGAAGCCCTCGAAAAAGAAATTGCCGCCAAGGGACTGTCTGAGGAAATCAAGGTCATCAAGACCGGTTGTTTCGGTCTTTGCGCACTCGGTCCCATTATGATTGTTTATCCCGAAGGCGTATTCTATTCCAAAGTGACCGTTGACGATGTTCCCGAAATCGTTAGCGAGCATTTATTGAAAGGCCGTGTCGTTACCCGTTTGGTTTATGATGAAACCAAGCAGGCAGACAACACCATTTCCTCTTTGGGCGACACCACCTTCTACAAGCATCAACATCGTGTTGCTCTCCGTAACTGCGGTGTTATCAACCCCGAAAACATTGATGAGTATATCGCTGTTGACGGTTATCAGGCACTCGGCAAATGCTTAACCGAGTTGACACCTCAAGGCGTTATTGATATCATCTCCAAGTCCGGTCTTCGCGGCCGTGGCGGTGCAGGATTCCCCACCGGCACAAAGTGGCAGTTTGCTGCAAACCAGCCCGCAGGCAAAAAGTATGTTTGCTGTAACGCAGACGAGGGTGACCCCGGTGCATTCATGGACCGTTCC
>DNXM01000060.1:2291-3739 GCA_003505905.1 Oscillospiraceae bacterium | reverse complement strand
AGGCGGTTGTATTTTTGGTCGAGGAAGAAGCCTGTTTTTTGACCTTTGATGTAATCCACATCGTAGCGAATGCTGTTTTCCGTGATTTCCACATGACCGTCCAAATCCGTTCGCAAGCCGAAACCATTCACAAAACCCTTGCCGGTTTCCAAACCCTCTTTCAAGCGAATTCCCGCTTCGTTGCGTTCGTAAATTGAACGGATTGTGACAGCGTATTCCGTTTGCATGGTTTCAACCAACGCACGGTAAATCCAATCCTTGCGCTGTTCGGTGCCAAGGCAGAGCACCTCGGTGACCAAAATATCTTCAAAGCGGTCAACGGTCAGCCCGGGGAAGCCGTCCGCTTCGCCGAAAATCAAACGACAGCACGAAAAATCGTCGCCCATGACATCTTTGCGGTAGGCGAGGGCATATTTCACACGGCGGACGAAGAATGCTTCGTCAAAACGGTCGTTGGTGTTGCGGGATAGAATGCGCACACGGATTTTGGAACGGTCGTTGACAAAGCCCGCACCGAGCCATTTATCCTTGGACGAATAGACATCCACAATATCGCCGTTGCGGTATTCACCGCTCACAGCGGTCACTTCTTCGCCGTAAACCCAAGGGTGTCCCGCACGCACGGAGCGTTCGGCTTTCGGGGTAATATTCAAACGGGTGTATTCTCTTGACATAGGGCATCTCCGCTTTCTTTTTTTGTGGTTTTTCGGGTACGAATCAAATAAACCAAAATGGAAATGACGGCAATGCTTTCGTTGATCATGCCGGCATAGGACGAATTAACGGTGTTGTAGGTGAACCAGCAGCCGCATACGGGCAGGGTGAGCAGCTTGAGCCGTTTGGTGTCGGATTGCCAGTTGGCGCAGGTGGTGAATACACCGCCGACAAGCGGCAGAATGCTCCACGCATTCTCCCATGTGAGCACTGTGCTGATGACGGAAACGACAATGAAAATAATCGGAATCAGCTTGCCGTTCCAGTTTTTCTTGCTCTTGAAGGAATAGATGACGCAGCGAATCAAGTTGATGGCATTGAGCGCCACGGCAGTCGGTTTGCCGAGAATGGTGAAATGAAAACACCACAGCAGCGAGCAAGCCACAAGCAAAAGCATGATGGTTTTATGCTTTTTGAATTGATAGGTGAGCATCATGGTAAAAATGGCACAAAAGCCGAGAATTTGCGCAAACAAAAAAGAATGTTCGGTGAAAAAAGCAATCATAACGGTTCAAAAGCCTCGCTTTTTGTCAAGGATTATCACAGACAAATACTATACCATATCCGTTTTGTGCGGTCAAGCAAAGCGGCGGAAAGAATCGGCGATTTTTGAAATTTCTTTTGAAAAAGTCTTGACAAAACCATTCGAATAGTATAAAATGTTCAAGTATTCGGTAAGAATAAAACAAACGATTCATTAGCTCAGTCGGTAGAGCACTTGACTTTTAATCAAG
>DNXM01000060.1:0-2248 GCA_003505905.1 Oscillospiraceae bacterium | reverse complement strand
GAATCCCCGATGGATCACCACAAAACAGCTGAAATCCTTGATTCTACGAGGGTTACGGCTGTTTTTCTTTTTACCTGAGCGGAGAAAAATAATGAACATATTTTTATAAAGCGTGCTTGATTTGGATTATGAAGAAATCAAAGATAATCTTCCGAGCCAAGATGACGAGCTTGCAGCCGCTTATTCGGATGCTGACGCCATATCGGTCGAAGATGCCTTATGAACAAGCGACAAAAAGAAGTGCTGCAGCATCAGCTGCTGACCGAACAGAGTGCGATTGACGGGCTTCGGGAAGCGTACAAGACCGCTTTGGATGATATTGAAGCCAAAATCGCTTATCTGAACGCACGCACGGATTCCGAGAACATGGCGTCCATCGTCTACCAAAAGCAGTACCAAGAGGCACTGAAGCGGCAGGTAAGCGGCGTTCTTGATACTCTTCAGGGCGAACAGTTCGACACCATCGGTGATTTTCTTGTTGATTCCTACAGCAACGGTTATGTCGGTGCGATGTATGATGTGGACGGTCAAGGTATCCCGATTATTTCGCCGATTGACCAAGAACAAGTTGTCAAGGCCATTACGACCGATTCCAAGCTGTCGAAGCCGCTGTATAACAGCCTCGGCGAGGATGTGGACGGCTTAAAGTCCGCAATTCAAAAGGAAGTGTCTACGGGCATAATCCGTGGTGCTTCCTACGGCGAGATTGCCAAGCGGATTGAAAAGCGAATGGTCGGCGATTACAAAAGATTCAACGGCGGAGCTTACGCAAAGGCTGCCCGCATCGCCCGAACCGAGGGACACCGTGTGCAGAACACCGCTGCATACGACGCTCAAAAAGCTGCACAAAGCAAAGGCGCAAACATCGTCAAGCAATGGGACGCCACACTCGACGCACGCACAAGGGATTCGCACGCAAAGGTTGACGGTGAGCTGACAGCGGTTGACGAAAAGTTTTCCAACGGGTTGCTGTTCCCCGGTGACCCGCACGGTGCAGCCGCCGAGGTGTGCAACTGCCGCTGTGCTTTGCTTCAAAGAGCCAAGTGGGCACTGGATGCCGATGAGCTGGAACGGCTCAAACAGCGTGCGGAATATTATGGGCTGGATAAAGCGGATAGCTTTGAAGAGTTTAAGCAGAAATATCTTGACACTATTCAACAAATTCCGTATAATGTTGAGCAGAACAAGCAAAGATTTAATACTATCGAAGATCCAATGAGAGAAGTAACAGGAAGAGGCATCGATTCAAATCCGGAAGAAATCAGCAAAATTCTCGACGATCTTGTTTCTGCTGGCGCAGAGGTGATTTATCGAGATAATGCTGCTGCCTATTGTCCAAGTGGTGTGCGTGGTCAGGCAGGGCAATTTATTATTGACAGTGATTCAAGCTTTAGTGCTTGGTCACACGAATACAAGCATTTTTGTGATGACAGAAGTGATGGGTATATCGGATTCAGAGTGTTTGAGAACCCTGAAAAATGCAAGCAAAGAGAAATTGATGCTTATCAAATTGAAATCGAAATGGCACAAGGACTTAACAGACCGGATATAGCAGGCAGGTTACAAGAATTGTTAGCAAAGGAGTTGAAACATTATGACTGACAATTTCAAAACAATTCAAGAAATGAAGAATGGAAATAAAGAAATTATTGTCGATAGTATTGTTTCGTCATCTCCGATACTCGTGATGAACGCTATTCTTTTTGGTACACGGGATCGTATTACGGATAGTAGATTTGTCAAAGGACTGACCAGAGCTGAAGATAGTATAGATGTTTTGTTTGGTGTACCGGTTAGCTCTGTTGCTACGGCTTCTCTTCACCTTCTCGGACAGAAAAATTATAATGGAGAAGATAAACAGATTCAAGCATTTATCAATTCAAGACTTGGTTTTTAATAAACATTGAATTCTTTTTTTACAATGATTCAAGCACCTTGCAGAAACGCAGGGTGCTTTTTTCATACAAAATTCACCTGCGCCGGGTGTAAAACGGCGTTCCGAGAACGGGATGCGACCCCGAAAACGAATGGCGGAGCTTGATGTAAGCCGGAAGCTCATTTCGGCATGGAAACAGCGTGATAAATGGGCGGAAAAGGTCAACAAGCGCACCTGTTTTCACAAGTGCGCCTGTCGACTATTTCTTCCGAATGTAATACATCGTATCGAGGAATGAATCGGAAGTTATCCGTCTTTCCTGAAAAAATCAGTATTTTTTGCAGAGTATATTCTTTATCCCCTTATCATTTC
>DNXM01000219.1 GCA_003505905.1 Oscillospiraceae bacterium | reverse complement strand
AACGGACAGAACATCGCTCAACGCACGCACAATCCGTTCTTCATCATCCACAATTAAAACACAGCGTTTCCCGTTTATCATATTCCATTCTTCCTTTCATTACGGATTATACCGTCTAATTGTGATACAAATGTGATGAAACAGTGTCGAATTTATATTAAATGAGAAAACGGCTTTTGAAAGCGGACAGGCATAAAACAGCACCCGTTGCTCCGTGTGAAACGGTTCAACAGGTGCTTTGGTGCTTATCGGATTTTTCGCCAAATGATGGATTTAATTTCCGTGATTTCGACATGGTACTCCTTCATGACATCGACTACAACCACACGGGATTTCGGAAAGGCAAGCTGTTTGATTATTTCATGTTTGCGCTGAACATTTTCGGCGTTTTCTTTAGGTTTGCGCCGCAGGGATTCTTCTGTGGTAAGCATGAGCTTAATGACCAAGTCCGGCTGAATGCGCACCGCTTTTTTCAAAAGCTTTTCTTCCCGCTTTGCGTAGATAAGTGTAATTTTTCGAATGAGCGGATTGGTTGCTTTGGGCAAAAAGATTTCACGAATTTTTGCGCCGTCGTTGATGCCGGGGAACTGCGTTTGCGGGTAGCGGTCAAACAGCGCAATGCCGCCCTGTACGGCGTAAATCTGCGCTTTTTTCAGGGTGGAAACACAACGCTTGGCAATATGTAATTGGTCGGATAAGGCAAGAACGCCTCGAATCAGCTTGAAAGCCTTGCCCTTTGGAAGAACCTTTAGCAGGTCACGCTGGAACGAATAATAGTTTTCTCCGCTGCCCAGATAAAAGCGGCGAACCTCCAGCTTCTTGCGCAGCCATCCCGCAATGTCGGAGGCGACCCGTGTTTTTCCGGCACCGTCCTGCCCGACAAAGGCAATCATACATCCGCCGTTGCGCAAGCGCTTTTTCGTGAAAAACCCGACCGAATCAATGGATTTTCTTTTGCGAATTTGATAGGAGAGTTTTCTATTGATAATTTTCAGCTTTGCAAAGGAGGTGTTTTTGCGGTAAAGCTTTTTCAAAATATCGGCAACATCTTTTGTTTCGCATTTTGCGTCGTGCGTTGTGTCGAAAAGCCGACTGCATTCCTCTTGGGTCAAGCCGCATTTTTTCAATGTTTGCGTGAAGGAATCCTCCTCCATGCGATGAATTAAAAACAGCCGGTTTCCCTCAATCTTTTTTTCTTTTTCAATGGATCGAACCGCTACACGGCACAGCAAAAGAACATACTCAATGGCAGGGTTTTGCACACGGCAGTTGTCAAGCACGGTTGCTTCTTCAAAGCATTGTTCATAGGGGAGAAAGGTGTATTCATTTAAGAAATTGCTGCCGAATTGAATTTCAAAATACAAATGCAGATGTGTCATCACACCGTATTTTTCATCAAAGCCGAGCCAATCCTCAATGTTGTTATTTTGGAAATAGGACTGTGTTTTCGGGTTGATGAAATGAAGCGAACGCAACAGCGTATGCACCTTTTCACGGTCATCACGGTGCACGAGCATATCAATGTCGCCCTTGCCGTTGAAGCCGTCTGCATAGTGACAGTTGCCTTTCCAATGCAGGTAACGAATGGAGTTTTGTTCCAGCTCCGCTAATAAATTTTCCGATACTGACAGCATGAATCAATTACTTCCTTATAAATTGAATAAGTTGGGTTATATCTTTCTTTTGAATGAAAATCAAATCACGCAACGGTGATTTTGTTTTTATGATGAAGGTGATGAGAAAACTCAAACCGCAAACGGTATACGATACGGTCGAGGCAATGGCGGCGCCGTTGATGGACCACCGCTGAATGAAAAAATAATTGAGCACAATGTTAATCAGTGCGGCAATCAACAGCAGAACAAAGTTGATGTTTTTGTGACCGTTTACCACATTGTATGCGTAAATCATTTTGTAGAAGACCATGCCGAGCACACCGAAACTGATGTTTAAAAAGACGGTGTAGGCACCGCTGAAATCCGAACCGTAAACAAACTTGATTAACGGCTTGCCGAAAAGAGCCATTCCCACGACAAAAGCAAATGTAATCCAAAACCCCAGTCTTGTGATGCGGCACACTTCGTCTTTTGTGCGCCCGCCGGCAAGCTTTGATGTGAGAATGTCACGCAGAGCATCGGAAATCATCCACAGCTTTTGACCGAGCATGACACCGAGCGAGTAAATACCGATGTCCGCCTTTGTGATTCCCATCCACTCAAGCATCAAAATATCGACCTTGTAGTTGATTTCCATGAGAATCAGCGTGAGCATCGGCACAAAGGAGTAGGCAACAAATTTGCCGATTCCGTGAAAGGTCGGACGGATGGATTTGAGCGGAACACGGAGGTTTTGCACGGCAAATAAAAAAACAACAACACCCCGAACCAATAAAAACAAAACGCAGTAAAAGTAGTTTGCTTTGGTGAAAAGGATTAGAACGCCCAAAAAGACAATATCAAACAGCTCCAGCCCGATTTGCGTGGCGTTGCGGAGTCTCGGGTTTTCAATCATTACAACATAATTCAGTTCCTTCACGGCAATCGCCATGGGAATCAATGCTGCAACGACGCAGGCGTTTGTGTTTTGCCGCAGGAAAAACAGCGCACCGACGGCGATGGCACCGTAGGCGAGGAAAGCGGCAAAAATGTTGTTGATAAACGGGTTGTATAGGTTTTCGCCCGTTTTCTTTTTGAAGTACGGATACGCTTGGTGCATACCCAAACACAAGAACAGCATTGCCAATTCCACATAGTTGTTAATTACCGAGGCGGTTCCCCGAAGCTCCTTGCCCAAATAGCGGGTGTAAAGCACGGTGTAAAGGAAACCAATCAAAACGGAAAAAACCTTGGCAACCACCGAAAAGCTGTAGGCATTGCCTGTGATTTTGTTGAAATACTTTTTTATCAATTGTTTCACCCTTGTCTGTCGAGCTGTTGACAAATCCGTGCGGTGTTGTCGGAAACATCGGCTGACGAGTCAATTTGAAGAATGGAAAAATCCTTTTGAAGCGATGCAGCGGCTTGTGCAAAAAGACGGCGCTGCATCTGCAACACCCGTTTGGCTTCTTGAGGCGAAAAGTGCTTTAAACGAACCTCGCTCTTGCGATTCAAAATGCGGTCAACCAAAATATCATCCTCGGAAAAATCGGTGAAGACAAATTGAATGCTACCGGCGAAATAACGGCAGAAATGCCGAAACAGAGCGTTGCACGATTCGTAAAGCTTCGGCTCATCCCACGCAAGGGAGGAAACGCACTGCACCAACCCGTGGTCGAGAATTTCATAGGCGCCGTGGCTGTCACGGTGCTTCATGTAGGAGAGATAGAGAAGCGCAAAATAGTATAACACACGGATATCGTATCGAACTTTGT
>DNXM01000009.1:8035-8328 GCA_003505905.1 Oscillospiraceae bacterium | reverse complement strand
ATGTGTTTTATGCCGGTCATGAATGCACAAATACCATTCAGTTAGAGGAATTTTCGAAAGCAATTTTTGCTCTTCAGCCTGAAGCAAACAGATATTTTGATTCTTTTAAAAATTGGTTTGATGCTTTTTCGTTTATCGCCGATTACAACTCAGAAGAAAAAATTATTGTTGTAATTGACGAGTTCCCTTATGTATGCAAAGGGGATAAAAGTATTCCTTCAATACTTCAAAATCTTTGGGATCACAAGCTGAAAGAATCGAATATTATGCTGATAATCAGTGGCAGCTCCGTC
>DNXM01000009.1:6699-7917 GCA_003505905.1 Oscillospiraceae bacterium | reverse complement strand
GAATTATTCAAATGAAGATAAAGTTCTTGCGTATTCTGTTCTTGGTGGTATTCCCCATTACCTTATGCAATTTAACCCCGATGCAGACTTAGAAACAAATATAAAGGAACAGATACTTACAAAGGGTAATACACTGTATGACGAGGTCGAATTCCTGCTTCATCAGGAGCTTCGTGAAACAGCCGTTTACAATACGGTAATCCAGGCAATCGCTCTCGGCAACTGCGCATTTAACGATATATATAACAAAGTGCAGATAGACAAGCCGAAGCTGAGCGTATATCTTAAAAATCTTATTGAACTTGGTATTGTTGTGCGTGAATTTCCGGTTATGACACCCTCCGCTCAAAAAGTTAATGTGAATCGCGGAGAGTACCGTGTAACAGATAATTATTTCAGATTTTGGTATGCCTATATATATTCGCATTATTCCGATATTGAAGCGGGCGATATTGAATATTTATGGAATGCCGTTGTTAAAAGAGAACTGCATTTCTTTGCTTCAAAAACATTTGAAACTATGGCTATAAGCTATATGCGTAGGCTTCGCCGTTCGGGTGATTTGCCGTTTATTTTTGATACAATCGGTCGTTGGTGGGGCAAGGTTACGCACAAAGACGAAAACGGAAAGCCATATACTGTAAGCGAAGAAATTGATGTGCTTGCCACAGATAAAGAGGAAAAGAATTATGTTATCGGTGAGTGTAAATTTACAAATGAACCTTTTGACCTTGCACAGTTAAAGGCCTTGCAGAAAAAACTTGAAATTGACTCAGAAAAATATTATTATCTGTTTTCATTGAACGGCTTTACGGATGCAGTTAAAGATGCTGCAAAAGAAAACAGCAATATTAAACTTGTTACACTTGATGATATGTTTGATTAAAAGCGGTATTGTCTTATCAAGCAATGAATTATGATAGCATAATTCGCTTGTTAGGCGTTCCTAAAACCCGGCAGAAAGGATAGTGAGATAATGAACGGAATAATTTATGCAAGATATTCTTCGGACAGTCAGCGAGAAGAATCCATTGAAGGTCAGCTTCGTGAATGTAAAGCCTTTGCCGAAAGAAACGGAATTGTCATTGTTGATACATACGCAGCTGTTCTCTTTTTTGTTATATGTTCTGCTTTGTTCGGGGACTTGAAGGACGAGCGGCACAGAGCAACTGTCCGGTGGACAGTTGTGACCACGAGCGACCAAGGCGACCCGGTCGC
>DNXM01000009.1:335-6603 GCA_003505905.1 Oscillospiraceae bacterium | reverse complement strand
CGAGAGGCTCGACACCCAATTCGGGCAGAGCCTCTTCTTTTTTAGCCGCTGCCACGATGGTCAAATCCATCGTGAATATCCTCACCTCAAGCAAGGCTTGACCGAATTCGGTTGAGCCTTGTTCTTTTTTTGCCTTTGTTCTTGAAATCTTTCCGCTCACAGTGTACAATGGAAAAAGTGAAAATAAGGATGTGGATTTATGAAAAAAGTTGTTTTGCTTGGTGATTCCATTCGCCTTATCGGCTATGGCACGGTATTGCCCGAGCTGGTAAAGGACAAGCTTGAAATTTGGCAGCCCGAGGATAACTCCCGTTTCGTGCAATTTGTGCTGCGTGAGCTGTTTGACTTTGCCGAAGAAATTGACCAAGCGGACATTGTTCATTTCAACAGCGGTGAATGGGACATTTGCAACTTGTATGGGGACGGAACCTTCACCGATGCGCAATACTACACTTCCCAAATCGTGCGCATTGCCGAAATTTTGCAGAAAAAGGGCAAAACCGTTGTGTTTGCCACCACAACGCCCGTCAAACCCGGCAATCCCTACAACTCAAACGCCGATATCGAACACTTTAACCGCCTCGCTGTCGAGGCATTGAAGCCCATGGGCGTTGTCATCAACGATTTATACGCCGTGGTGATGCAGGACTTGGCAAACAACATCCGTGAGGACGACAAGCTGCATTTGAGCGAAGCAGGCATCCGTGCCTGCGCCGAAGCAACCGCACAGGTTTTGTGCAAGCTGTAAATCAAACTTTTCAAGAGGTGTCAATATGAAAAAAGCTCTTTCCCTTTTTCTCACAATCTGCCTTTGTGCGTTGGCGGTCATCCCCTGCTTCGCCGCCGATTCAACCTTCACGGTCACATCGAGCTATGCGGTGTACTACACGAGCAGTGACCTGAAGCCTGCCGCCGAAAAATTTGCCGATTACATTCAAAAAATCATCGGCTCCCGTCCCACGGTTCTCGGCGAAAGACCCCGTGGCAACTACATCGGTGTTTCCATTGACAAAGCCAAAATCGACAACGGCTACATAACCCAAGCGCAGGATGAAAATGTGCAAATCACAGGCTCTTCGCTTCAATGGGCGGTGCGTGGCTTGTACAACTTTTTGGAAAAGTACGGCGGAATTTCCGTTTACACCTCCAAGCTGACCGTTTTCAAAAACAAAACCATTCAGGTACCGGTAAGCTTGGACACAACCTATGTTCCGTTTTTTGAATATACCGACACCGATTGGCTCAGCCCGACCGACACGGAATATTCGCTGTTCAACGGCTTAAACAGCGCCGAATACCGCACCATTCCCGCTGAAATGGGCGGCAGTGTTGATTACATTTCCTCATTCTGTCACACGCTCAGCTCGCAGTTTTGCAGCAAGGACAAATACTACGCCGAGCACCCCGAATATTTTGCAAGCTTTCACGGCATCAACAACGGCACCCAGCTTTGTCTTTCCAACCCCGAGGTGCTGGAAATTGTGACGCAGGAAGTGCTGGACCTACTCAAGGTTAAGCACGACCCGAACGCCGAACTGCAAATTGTATCGCTCACGCAAAACGACAATATTGCCTACTGCACCTGCGACAAGTGCCGTGAAACCGACCATAAATACGGCTCACACGCAGGCACAATGCTTGAATTTGTCAACGCCGTGGCACGAACCGTCAAATCCGAGGGCTATGACAATGTTGCCATTGACACCTTTGCCTACCGCTACACCCGCAAGCCGCCCAAGGGCATCGTTCCCGAGGACAATGTCATTGTTCGCCTTTGCTCGATTGAGTGCTGTTTCTCCCACGCTTTTGACGATAAATCCTGCCAAACGAATGTGGAATTCATGGAAGACCTGCACGGTTGGTCCGAAATCTGCAACCGCATTTACATTTGGGATTACTGCACAAACTACTGCAATTTTGTCGGTTTGTTCCCCGATTTCGGCGTGTTGCAGCGCAATATGCAAATCTTCCACGAAAACCATGTCAAGGGTGTTTACGAGGAAGGCAACTACACCATGAAGGCAGAAGCGGAATTCGGTGAGCTTCGCTCCTACTTGATTTCCAAGCTGTTCCAAGACCCGTACTGCGATTTCAATGCCGTTCGGGATGACTTCATCAAGGCGTATTACGGCAAGGATGCCGCCCCTTACATCAGTCAATTCTTGGATTTGATAACGGAGAATGCGTCAAAAAATCATTTGGGCATTTATGAATCCATGGTCAGCACGCTCAGCCTTTTCCCCTCGCAGATTAAGAAATGTGACGCAATGTGGGAAAACGCAAAAGCCAAAGCAACCGAGGAAGAGCTGGCTCATGTAAAAGCCTCGGAAATCAGCTGGCGGTGGTGGAAGATGAAAAACCATGCGTCCGAATTCGCTTCACCTTTTACCTATGAGGAGCGCTCCGAGCAACTGAAAAAAGACATTGCCGACAACGGTGTCGACCGCTTAATGGAAGTGGAGGAAACCCGTTCGTTCTTCTCCTCCGTGTTCCAGTTCCTTTATTTTAAGGCATACTTTCTCGTCAACCTTGTTTTGAAAATTCTATACGCCGCATAAAAATTACAGCGCACCCGAATTTTACGGGTGCGCTGTTGGTTTGGAAGTAGCTGAATTATTTCAAATCGAATGTTTTGCTGATTATTTCGTCCGAGAAGCTGAACAGTTCCTTAACTTCAACCTCAATCGGTGTTGTGCTGTCATTCAGCTCATAGGCAACCTCAACATCTATTGAAGCACCTTTTTTGATTTCCTTGGTTTGGTTGTCACTGTTGTAATTCTCGCCGTCCTTGAGTACATAAGCCTTATTTAAGCCGACACCATTCTGATAAGCTTGGTCTTCAAAGGCAATATCAAAGGCGGTCGGTGTGTCGTTTGTGTTATTTGCGTAGTGGTATGTTACGATAACTGCGGCTTTTCCATCGTAAGTTTTTGTCATGCGAACGGATTTAATTTCCACCGAATACTGACCGATTTCATTTGCTGCGTCCGCCTTTGTTTCAACGGCTGCATTCCCGTTTGCTTTTGTTGTGGCTTCTTCGCCGGCATCGTTGCCTCCGCCGATGGCGGAACCGATTACAATCAATACAATGGCAATCAAAAGCCAAAACCATACTCGCTTAAAGACGGGCTTTTTGTTCTTTGCTCCGCAATTCGGACAAACCTTTGCTTTTTTGGCAATCGGTGTACCGCACGCTTTACAGTTAATCATGTTGCCGTTGGTGACCGGGGTTTGGTTTTGGGTGTTTTCATTCATATGTTTGACCTCCGTTATTTTAGGATAATCCCATTATAACGAAGATATTTCCACTTTTGGTGTGCTGACAGCACAACATATCATTTGCAAATCAAATTATAATCATTTCATTCCGGTCGTAAACATACAGCCGATTATCACGCTGACACCGCACGCCAAAGCCACAGCCAATAAGCGTTCGCCTTTGCTGCGGTTGCGAGTCAGCGACCAACGGTCAAGCCACCGCCCGACATTGGTGAGCAGCATCGGCGGAATGCCGAAAACAAAAGTAACGAACAGCATATCAAAAGCCAAATAGGATACCGTATGCTCTCTTATATCTGTCGAAATGCTGACAGCATAAATCAAAGCAAGAAACGCAGCATAGCCGATTGCCGCCGCCATATGAAATAAATTGCCGGTGCGAAAACCGGGTATGTTGAGCAAAAAACAATGCATCCGCTTATGCTTGTGTAAATCAGCCACAAGTAAATCGGTATTGTCGTAACGGTTTCGTTCATCCATCTCGATGCACTTTTCAATCACTTTGCCGAAATAGCCTTTCTCTTTTTGCTCGGACGGGATATGACCCGTTTTCATGTAATTGACCAGCACGCCCAACGCATAAATGTCCGCTCTCGGCGAAGTTTGTGAAAAGCCGAACTGCTCCGGTGCGGCATAACCCTGCGTACCTAAAACCTGTGTGTCGGAGGACTGACCGCTTTTCACCGTACGGCTGATGCCGAAATCAATCAAAACGGCTCGTCCCTCGTGAATCAGAACATTTTTCGGTGAAATATCCCTGTGCACAATCCCACAGGTGTGCACTGCCCTTAATCCGTCGCAAAGATCAGTCAAATACCGCTCGGTTTCTTCATCGCTGAGAACCCCATTGCGTTCAACAAAGCATTCCAAGGTTTCGCCCGTTATGTATTCGCAAACCGCAAAAATACATCCGTCCAGCGTAAGAATGCGCTGAATTTTCACAAGATGCCTGTTATTAAGCGTCATCAATATTCGAAAGGTTTTGAGATCCTCTTGGCTGATTCGTTTGAGGACATAAACCGTATTGTCTTCTTCTGCCAAAAAAGTGGTGTCGTTTGTTTGTTTCAGAATTTCCAACTAATATACCACCTTGTATTCACAAATCAAATTCGTTATAATTGACACGGAGGAATGAAAATGGAAAAAACTACCGATGAATTACTGAAAATTTTGAAGTCATCCAAGAGTTACACGGACTTTTTTCAGCATGAATATGAACAGCTCAACTTCTCCTCCATTGCCGAATACCTTGAGATTCTGCTGAATGAAAAGGGGTTGAAAAAGAGCGATGTCATTCAAAAAAGCAACTTGGATAAAAACTACGCCTATCAGATTTTCAACGGTAACAAAACCAATCCGTCCCGCAACAAAATCATCATGTTGGCTTTGGGAATGGGACTAAACATAGACGAAACAAAAAAGCTGTTGAAAATTTGCTGTTTGAGTGAGCTGTATGTGAAATCCGCCCGTGACAGCATCATCCTCTTCTGCTTGGAAAACAAGAAAGACATCATCACAGTCAACGAAATGCTCGATGAAAAAGGGCTTGAGCTGCTCGAATAATTTACTCACATTCTACATCAATCCGAAAATTTTGTAAATGTCAAATTTCGTACTCTGAAAACCTTTCATCAACAAAAAGCTCCCGCTATGAAGCACGGTAAACCACTGTGAGCTGCTTCATAACGGGAGCGTTTTCATTCTTTCCTTTTTCTGTTCGTGCAAATCCAATAACATTCTTGAACCGCACAAACGCTTGCCGTCACACACAGCAAAGGGACACTGTATACAGCTGCAAGGTACCGCAGGGTCAGCGGTAGGATGAACAGCAAGGTGCCTGTAATTTTATTCCACACCGAGTGGTTTACAACAAACTGTTTTTTGTGGGCAAAGCCAAACACAACGCAAAGGATTTTTACAGCGGCAATAACACCAATCCAAACAACCTGCCAAAGGGGAAGCTTCAACAAAGGAAACAGCTTCCACAGCACTGACAGAAAAAAGACGAAGTCTGCCGCCGTGTCCAGCTTTGAGCCGAAACTGCTGACCGAATTTGTTTTTCTTGCCACCGTGCCGTCTATCATGTCGGTAAAACCGCCAAGCAAATAGAACACCCAAAACGCAGGCGAAAACACCGCAAAGGGAAACAGCAACAGGCTGAACAGGATTCGTGAAGCCGTAATAAAATTCGCAGCAAAAGTTCGACCCATAACACGGCTCTTATTCATCGGTGAACAATTCCGGATGGTTGGACAGGCGGTCAGCTTCGGTGATTTCACGAACAACCCTGCACGGATTGCCGAATGCCAACGAATGCGGCGGAATGCTCTTTGTCACAACCGAGCCTGCACCGATAACGCACCCTTCGCCGACCGTTACACCGGGCAGAATGGTAACACTTCCGCCAATCCAACAGTTATCCTTAATTTCAATGGGTGCGCTGTATTCCACATTGATGTCCGTGTTGCTTTTTGCATCATGAAAAATATTGCGGTCTTCGTGGCACAACGGATGAATGGGAGTAAGCATGGAACAATTCGGACCGATAAATACATTATCGCCGATGCTCACTTTGTTTTCATCCAACACGCAAAAATTAAAATTGGCGTAAGAGTTTTTGCCCATAGATATATGCGTGCCGAAATCGAACTGAATCGGACCTTGCAGATAAACGCCTTGCCCGTGATTCGGCATCAGCTCGCACAAAATTGCTTCACGGGCTTGCCCATCCGTTTCCGGGGTTGCGTTATACCTTTGGCACAGCTCGTGTGCTTTGCGCCGCTCTTCGGGCATATTCTCGCAAAACGGATTGTATATCTTCCCTGCATACATCTTTTCGGTTTCGGTCATTTTTCTATCCCTTTCAATTTGTCAGCTGCCCGGGAAGCTCGAGCTTTTCTTTTGGCGGAAAAGTTGCATCGTATGCTTCAAAAGCATCCGGGTTTTCCCAACCGACCAAGTACGCTTTCGGGGTTGCATATTCGGCGGT
>DNXM01000009.1:0-146 GCA_003505905.1 Oscillospiraceae bacterium | reverse complement strand
ATCCAGCAGCAGCTTTCCGTAGCCCTGCCGTTTCAGCTCGGGCAAAATGCAAATCGGACCCATTGTCATAATCGGAATTTCCCGTCCGTCATCGGCTTGAAGCGCCGTTCGGACAAATACATTTTGACCGATGATTTTGCCGTCCT
>DNXM01000048.1:4844-4989 GCA_003505905.1 Oscillospiraceae bacterium | reverse complement strand
AAACCAGAGACACCATTATGCCGTAAAGAAGTACCGTAGTTGCCTTTCCGTACCAACGTGCGCTGTTGACAGTATCCTTTCGCTTGAACAAAATCGAACCGACAGTCAGCAAAATCGCCTCTTTTAGAATCTGCAGCGAAAGCAA
>DNXM01000048.1:1904-4802 GCA_003505905.1 Oscillospiraceae bacterium | reverse complement strand
AGTGCAAAGGCATAATACCACCGCACACTGTGTCAGCTTGTCGGCAACCGGGTCGATAAACTTGCCGAAATCCGAAATGCAGTTAAATTTTCGGGCAATCCAACCGTCAAGCACGTCGGTCGCACCGGACAGAATAATCAGTGCCGCCGATATTCGATACTCTTCGGCAACAATATATAAAATAACGAGAATCGGTACAAGGGCAATTCTTAAAAAGCTCAAAATGTTCGGGACTGTAATTATGCTGTTTCTGTGCAAACGTTTCCGAATTATACCTTGCTCCGATTCCACATTTTGCTTACTTCGCATATAACCTCCGCGGGATTGGATTCAGTATGATTTTTAACATACATCTACTATATTATACAACGTATTTATTAAATTTTCATTGACTTTACGGCTTCGGTCAAAGCGATTTTTTGATTTTGAAGTTCGCCGTCAATCACTCGGTCAAGAAGCGCGTTCAAAATATCGCCCATCGCCTTGCCCTTGGGAACACCGAGAGCCGACAAATCCGCACCGCCGATTGCAAGCTGAGCAAGGGACAGACAGAAGTTACGGTCGTAAACCTCACGGACAATCCGTGAAATTTCGGGTTCATCCGGCGACAGCTCGGCGGCAGTTCTGAAGGCTGTAAGACTCAGAGCATACTCACGGCTCTTGTTTTTCAAAAATCTGCGTATTGCAACGGTATCGGGCGGCAATATGACCTTCGCATCGCTCAACAACTGCGACACAAGACCCATACTGTCACGGTCGGTTTTCAGCCGTTTCATTATCTCGAACGCCTCTTGAGGCTCAATCCGTGACACCCACATCAAAGCGGTCAGTGACAGCCGTGCGTCAGGCGATATTTGATTAAGCTTAGAAATTATTCTGCCGGCACGCTCAATATCTGTCTGATTATGACTCAGCTCGGGCAGAAAAACACGCAAAACGTCCGGGTATTCGGTTATGATTTTTTGCGCTCCCACACCGCTCAGGAGCTTTGATAGTTCGGTATATATTCGCTCAACCGCAATATTTTCGAGCAATTCACGGTTTTTGTGAACACTCTCTGCGGTTTTGCTGTCAATTTCAAAGTTAAGAACCGACGAGAAGCGCAAGGCTCTCATGATTCTGAGTCCGTCCTCCCCAAATCTCAAATCCGGGTTACCGACGCATACGATTTTGCCGTCCTTCAGATGCTCCGCACCCGAGAACATATCGACCAGGCCGATTTTTTGATTATACGCCATGGCGTTTACCGTAAAGTCACGGCGGGACAAATCCTCCGCAAGATTTCTCGTAAACGTCACAGACTCCGGGTGTCGGTTATCGGAATATTTGCCGTCAATGCGGTAGGTGGTAATTTCCAACGGCTTTTCGAGGACGACCGTCACCGTGCCGTGCTGAATTCCCGTTGGAATAACATGGTATTCTGCAAACAACGCCTGTGTTTGTTCGGGGCGAGCCGAGGTGCAGATATCCCAATCGTCCGGAGTTCTTCCGAGCAGGGAATCACGCACACAACCACCCACGGCATAAGCCTCATATCCGCTGTCGCACAGTAAATTGAGTGCCGTTTGCACATAAGTGGGAACGGTGATTGCCATTGCTGTTTCCTCCTAACTCAAAATCATCAGAATGTGTCATACTTGATAACGGAATAGAGCAAATCGGGCAGCATAACCAGGAAGCGAGGCAGCCAATTGGTGAAGGTATACACCGCAAAGGTGCCGAAAGACGGCACAACACCCATTGCATATTCCAATTCGGAGGTTGTGTTGTCACCCGTAAAGGTGATTTTGTTTTCGCCCGTCTTTTTGGTCAATTCCAAATGGTCGATATTCTTGGAGGTTTGGCTCTCTTTGCCGAGAATATAAGCATCAAGCGTCAGCTTTCCGCCCTCGATAACAAGCGTGGAATAGCAGGTACCGTAGTTGCTCTTATCCGTAGAGCGCCAATCCGAGCCGTTCCAGAAGTTGCCGTAATCTTTTTTCTGAATAACTAAATTGTCAATAAAATCCTTATTTTGGAAATGACCGACCAGGAATTCACGCACTTCATAGAATTTGTTGCCGGCAGTGCCCGAAAGCACATAGGTTGTGCCGCTGCTGTCAATCTTATTGCCCTTGAGCGGCTTGGTGCGCAGATACTGATGGTCGTGACCCGACATAACCAAATCGACATTGCATTCGTCCAAAACCTTGGTCAAGCTCTCCTGCAAATAAAGCGCATCGGGCCATTTGCCGTCCTTGCCCAATGCATACGGAGATTTGTGCATGAACACAATCTTCCAATCCTTATCGGTGGAATTCATATCGTTTTTCAGCCACTTGAGCTGTGCCAGTGAAACCGACAGCAAATCGTTCGTGTTCAGCACGGCAAAGTGAGCGTTGCCGTAATCAAACGAATAGTTGACGCCGTCCTTTGTTTCAACACTTTCGGAGGTATCCAAATTGAACATATTGTTAAACCAGTTACTAACACCCAAACCGTCGTGATTGCCGGAAACAGGCGCAAACAAATAAGTGCGGTTCATTTCGCCGAATGCGTCGTCGTATTCGTTCCACTCCTCGTTTGTGCTGTCGTTGGTGAAGTCACCGCAGTTGGCAATGAAATCAAAATCGGGCATTTTTGCCATTGCTTCACGCAATGTGTCTGCCGCCATAAAAAATTCATCGGCATTTCTCGCCTGCAAATCCGCCATTTCCAAAATCTTGACGGTTTCGGTCGCACTGCCGGTTTTCACCGTGCCCGTCTTCACATTCTGACCGTCACCGACAGTATAGTAAACCACGGTTTCTTCGGGAAGCCCTGAAGCGGTTACCTTGTGCATCCACAGTCCTTCCCATTCTTCGCAAACGGGTGCGGAAAGAACTGCGCCCGAAATTGCCCGACCGCCTGCATCGGTCA
>DNXM01000048.1:0-1848 GCA_003505905.1 Oscillospiraceae bacterium | reverse complement strand
CGGTCTTTTCGGCGGTATACCAGCAAAAGCCAACGGTTCTGCCGTTATCGCCTGCCATACAGGCACTGACACGGGTGGGCATTTTGCCGGAAGCCTCCTGTGCATGGGCAGGGGCAACCAACAGCGTTGCGCAGAGAACCAGCGCAAGAATCAGACATACTATTTTTTTCACGATTTATCGCTCCTCTGAAAAATAATCAATACGGTGTTCATTATATCGAATTTTGCAGCATTTTGCAAGGTGTTTTTCAGCAAAAAACAAAAACCTCGGTGCCGAAAAACACCGAGGAATTCGTTAAAAAGTTGATTATGCCGACAATTAGCCAACAACCTTCTGAAGAGCCTCAACGATAGCGAGGACAGCGTCCTTCAAACCGTCAAAGTTGATTGCGCCGTAAGCGGCAGCGATATCGTCAATCTTGAAGTTCTTGAAGAAAGCGACGATAGCGTCAACAACGATATTGATGTATTCCATTGTGTTGCACCTCCTCCACTTTATTATTTAGCACCATCATAACACAATTCATTTGTTTTGTCTACTGTTGAACCGAAATTTTAATTTTTTTCCGCTTTCGTTGATAATCTGCCGCACCGCTGTTTTGAAGTTGTGCAAATTGCTCATAACGATGCCGATTATTCAACAACCGCACGGATAATCCGCTCGCAGGCGTTTCCGTCCACACTTGCCAAATTCCGTTCACGGAATGCTTTGCGCACGGTCGGGTCATCGGGCTTTCGGATTGCATCGGTCAATTCCGCCATGGTTTCGCACACGGTGCCCGGCACATAGGAGCGATAATCAAAATAGAACGAACGGGTTTGATTGTAGCGTTCCAAATCGGGTGCAAAGAAAAAGCAGGGCTTATCCAGCAAAGCAAAATCCATGCAAATCGACGAATAGTCGGTAATCACCGCATCGCACACCAGCGTCAGCTCATTCACGCACGGATAATCCGTCACATCCACCGCACCGGGGAATTCGTGTTCACCGTGAACCTGCGGATGCAGACGAACCAGCAGGGCGTATTCTTCGCCTGTCTTTTCGCAAAACGCTTTTGAATCAAACGCATTCAAAAATGTATTATCCCATTCGGGGTCTTCCCGAAAGGTCGGAGCATAGAGTATGGTTTTTTTGCCCTTGCAGGACGGATAGCGTTCCTCAAGCCTTTGCCGCAGCTCGGCGGTGTTTTCGGCTTTGAGCAAACGGTCGGCACGGGGTGAACCCAACGGCAAAACACGGCTTTCCTCCACGCCGAACGCACCGGCGTAAATCTCCTTCACCGCAGGCGAAGAACAAATCACATAATTCAGCCGTTTGTTGGCGGCGATTTCACGGCGGCGCACCTCGGCAGGTTGGTCAATGTGCAGCCCGAAGCGCTTGAACGCACCCTCGGCGTGCCACAGCTGAACCACCTTGGCATCTTCGGAAAAATTCAAGTAGCCCATGGGCATGAAATTGTCGTTCAAAAACACATATTTTGCCCGTGCCAGCAAAAACGCTTTACGGGTGAAAAAATGAAGAGCCGAGCCGATGCCGTTCAAATCCTTGTGCGAAATATGCAAAAAACGGTAGCCGCCTTTTTCGTTCAATGCCTGTTCGATTTCGCCCAAGCTGTCGTTAAATGAAGCATTGTGGGGCGAAAGCAAAGCGACCAAAGAGGAATCCACATCCTTTTTCAGTCGCCTTGAAGCACGGAAGAAAAAAGCAAACAGCCGATAGAACAGTTCTTTCATACAGCTTGCTTTGTGTGCACAAAAGCACACATTCCCCTTATTTTATTTTTCCCAATCAATCACGGTCTTGCCGAAGCTGCGGTGAATATCCAAATCGAACGCCTTGTGCAATTC
>DNXM01000101.1 GCA_003505905.1 Oscillospiraceae bacterium | reverse complement strand
ATTTACTTTGAGAAGTCGCCTTTTTTTGTGTGAAAGCACAGTAAATGCACTACAAAAAAACAAGAGGGGCTGTTCTGAGTATTTCATCAGCGCAAAGCCCCGTCTTTTGTTATTCGTTTGTTTCAAAATCCCAAACATAGCAGTTACGGTTGAAGGAAATTGTTGTGACATGACTGCGTTTTGGGTTTCGTTCCATCAAGCAGGCGAGCACATAGCTTCGCAAGTCCTTTATCTTTGCATTGGCGTCGGTGATGTCGAATATCCTGCCGTTGTCCCTTGTAATCAGCCGAAGGGACTTGTCGGACAGGAGAATATTGCATTCCGAAAGCGTTTTCTTCTTCGGGTTCTCCGCAAGGATTGTCATATAGCTTTCCTCAAGAACAAGTGACACCTCGTTTAGGACATGAGCGGACACACCTCTTTCGGAGAGGTCACTTCTCACCCGATCAATCAAGGTAATAATGCTTTCGGGACTCAGCGAAATATCGTAAAGCAGACTTTCCTCGTCCGTGTCCCGCAAAGCCAGCGGAACCGCCTTTTTGCCGTATTTAATGCGGATGATGAGAACCGTAACAAGAATTGCAATGACGGCGGTAAGTGCAAATCCCCATGTAAGTCCCTCAAAGCCGAAGGCATTGCCGAGAGGCATCGCAACGGCAAGCGGAGTAATGAGCATATAGACCACGGTTGTAATATTTCCGAGCAGCACATATTCCACAGCGGGATAATAGGCACAGTAGAGGTAATACAGTCCGATTGCCGGGAAGGAGATTGCGGTAATGCGTGCGGCATGAGCTGCGGCAACGGCAACCTGCGGGTCGGTAATCCCGTAGAAGGTCGATATTGCCGGCGCAACAAACTGTAGAATGACCAGTGCTGCGAGGGATTCGATAATTACGGAAACCGTGGCGATTTTCATCACCCGTTTGATGCTTGCGGGATTCTTCTCGCCAAAGCCGACACTGATAAAGCCGGATGCGGCATCAAAGGTGCTCGAGCAGACCTCGCCGAGATTCAGAACAAAGTTGATGACCGCATAGGCAGGCAAATACGCATCGGTGAAACGGCTGATGACATACTTGTTCATGATGATGTCGATAATTGCAACATACAAAAGGGTTACGGCGGTTGATGAGCTGAGCTTTGCCATTTCGGAAACATCCATAACGGAAAAATGCAACCGCACCCGAATGGAGTTTGTTTTGCGCAGAAAATGGGTGCAGTAAACCAAAAGTCCGCAGGCAGCACCAACGACGGTTCCCAGCGCAAGACCTTTCACGCCGTGGCTCTTTACAAACAAAAGCGATGCGCCCATATTGACCGCCGCCATCGTGACGGTTGCTACTGCGGGTACGATCTCATCGCCGTCGATGATGACAAGCTCGGACAAAAGATAAAACATCGGATACATCAACGCAAAGAAGAGTTGATAGGTGTAATACTCGTTGGCGTAAGCGGTCACCTCGGCGGAGGACGAATAGAAATTCATCAGCGGTTCACGCAGAACAATCATGGCAATCACAAGAATTACCGATGCGCCTGCCGCACAGATAATGCCCTGTCCCACAATGCCGTATGCCCGCTCATGACGGAAGGCTCCCGATTCTCTCGAATACAAAAGCGCCGTACCCATGGAAATGATGTAGGCAACAAAAGAGAGAATGGAAAAATAGGGGCTGACAAGCTCAACGCCGGACACGGCATTTTCGTTGATGAAAATGCCGGCAAGAAAGGTATCTGCACAGCTATCTACCAGCGTTACCATCCACATCAGGATGCCCGCAATCAGCAGCTTTTTATATTTTCTCTGCATAAAAGTGCCTTGCTTCAAAATAGTGGAGGAAGGTTTCATAATAAGCTTCTTTCAAAAATCAAAGAGAGGAGAAAGAAAGACCCATCTCCTCTCTTATTATATTATTATTGATTGTCTGTTTTCTGATATTCGTGAACATAACCCTCGGGGTAACCCATTTTCTCCGTCCAGCCTGCCGCCTCACGGTTAAGACGGTACGCATCAAGCCGAGATTCCACGCAGACAATGATTGCAGTCATGCCGAGTGAACCGATAACATCAAGCACCACGGTTACCCACATCACAGCGCTATGCAGAGAAACACCCCAACTGATTAGCCAAACAGCATCCGCAAGGAACAGCAGCCCAACCAGAATTTGATTCATGAAAATCATTTTTGGGTTTGCGTGATGGTCGGAATTGATGATGAAATGATTGACGAAAAGCAAGCCGGAACAGATTGCAAACGCAGGAACACAAATACACTCCACAAGAGTGGTGATGTCGGAAAGATATTGAATGGCGGTAATCATCTGTGCACCCAGCAATGCGCCCATCAAGCCCTTCATAGTGTTTTTACTATGCTTTCTGTAGGACACATACAGGAAAATGACGCACAACACACGAAAAATCAGTGCGAACCGTTCCTGAATCGCATAGTGATACACACTAAGGTCGATGTAGATGTAGGCGGCTTCGCCAATCACGGCACACAGCACCATCGCCAAGAAGAATTTGTCACTCGTAAACAGCTTTTTCATTTCTTCACCTCGTTGAATATGTGGAATTATGTCAAGCAAATATACTGAAATTATATAACATAATGCCGAAATATGCAACCATATTTTCAAGGTTTCGCCAACTTTATTGTAGGTTTACAATAGATGTGTTACAGTTTGCAAAAAAATAATGACGAATGGAAAATCCTGTGTTACAGTTAAGTTG
>DNXM01000088.1:3520-9926 GCA_003505905.1 Oscillospiraceae bacterium | reverse complement strand
AGCTCCTCGGGGCCGATACCGTTCATGGGTGAAATCACGCCGTGGAGCACATGGTAGGTTCCGTTGTATTCGTGCGTGCGCTCAATGGCAAGCACATCACGGGGGTCTTCCACCACGCAAATGGTGCTTTGGTCACGCCCGGAGCGGGAACAAATCGGGCAAAGCTCTTCTTCGGAAAGGTTACAGCAAACCGAACAGCGGTGGATTTTTTTGTGCGCATCGGTGATGGCATCGGCAAAATCCTGCGCCTCACGCTCGCTGAGGTTGAGCACATAGAACGCCAAGCGCTGTGCGGTTTTGCGCCCGATACCGGGCAGGCGTTCAAACTGCTCAATGAGCTTGGCCAAGGATGCAACTTCGTAGCCCATATCAGAACAAGCCCGGGATGTTCAAGCCGCCTTTAGCCGACTCAATGCCCTTGTTCATGGCTTCCTCTGCCTTGCGAAGTGCTTCGTTGACAGCGGCAATAATCATATCCTGAAGCATATCGACTTCTTCGGGGTCAACGGCTTCGGGGTTAATTTTGAGGTCCTTCAATTCCTTTGCGCCGGTTACGGTTGCTTCCACAACGCCGCCGCCCGAGGATGCGGTGAAATCGGTTGCTTCGACCTCCTCCTGTGTTTTCTGCATTTGCTCCTGCATATCCTGCAATTTTTGGAGCATAGCGGCCTGTCCGCCGCCCTGTGCACCGGGAATTCTTGCTTTCATGTTTATCGTTCCTTTCGATGATACTTAGGTTTTAATTTCAATACCCATTTTTTTCGCTTCTTTTAACAGCGCATCCAACGGGTCATTTTCGGGGTTGGTAACCTGTGTTGCCGGTTCGGCGCTCGGTCGCTCAATGCCGATTTTACAGCGGTGACCGGTAATGTTGAACACCGCCTTTTTCAGGTCGGCGGAATTGTTGTTGACCTTGAGCATTGCACCGACGGACGGGTTCGGCGAGGCGATGACCAAATAATTGCCCTGCACCCTCGCCGTGGAATCGGACAAAACGGCGAACAGCGGCATATTGATGGCTTTCAGTTCCTGAAGAATATCCGCCCAAAGCGCACACTCACCGTCAGGCAACGGTTCGGGTGCTGTCGGAGCAGGTGCGGCCGCTGTGCTCACGGTCGGTGCTTCGGTGTTCGGTGCAGGAGCCGCAACGGCAACGCTGCCCGTGCGCACCGCCTTTTCGAGCTCAGCAATGCGTTTGAGCAACGCTTCGACCGATGTATCGGCATTCGGTGTGCAGAGCTTCACAAACGCCAATTCCGCTTCAATGCGGCGGTTCGTGCCCTTGCGCATGGATGCGGCGGCATCCTCCAAAACATTGAGGATGTGCATGATACCCTCGAGCGTGTAGCCGTTGGCTTGCTCTTCGAGCATTTTTAATTCGGAAGAGGTGCACACAATCAAGCCAGAGGGATGATTGACGGCACGGATAATCATCAAATTGCGGTAATGGTCAATCAACTGCGTGCAAAGCCGTTCCATATCACACGACACGGTGTGCAGTTCGTTAATAATGGTCAGTGCGCCGGCGCAGTCGCTGCTGCGAATACATTCCGCCAAACGGAACAAATGCTCACGGCCTGTCAGACCTGCCACACGGCTGACGAGTTGGGGCGTTACGGTGTCACTCTGCCCTGCGCATTGGTCAAGCAGGCTCAATGCGTCACGCAATGCGCCATCTGCGACACGGGCAATCAGAAGCCCGGCTTCTCGGTCAAGCGCAATGCCCTCGCCCTGCGCCACGGTTTCCAAGCGGTCGGCAATATCGTCCGGCTCAATGCGCTTAAAATCGAACCGCTGACAGCGGGATAAAATGGTGGCAGGGAGCTTGTACACCTCGGTGGTGGCTAAAATGAATTTGACATATTCGGGCGGCTCCTCGAGCGTTTTGAGCAGCGCATTGAACGCACCGATGGAAAGCATATGCACTTCGTCAATGATGTAAACACGGTACTTCGCACGCACGGGGGTGTAGTTGGCTTCCTCACGCAAATCACGGATGTTGTCAACACCGTTGTTGCTTGCGGCGTCGATTTCAACCACATCGAGGATTGCGCCGGAATCAATGCCCTTGCACACTTCACATTCGTTGCAGGGGTTGCCGTCGATTAAATGCTCGCAGTTGACCGCCTTCGCCAGAATTTTGGCGCAGGTGGTTTTGCCCGTGCCACGGGAGCCGGTGAACAAATAGGCATGAGCCGTTTTGTTCGCCGTCAGCTCGTTTCGGAGCGTTTGGGTGATGTGCTGTTGACCGACAACATCGGCGAATTGATTCGGCCGCCATTTACGGTAAAGGGCACGATACATTCCGACTCACATCCTTTCAAAAAAGAAGCCTTATCTTGGTCATACGGCGTGCAGGCGGACTGTGGCGCACCGTGCGGCTTGCTTAATGCTGCTCGGTTCCCCGCCTGACATGGTTCGCAACGCACCGTCGCACAGAACCCACACGCCGCATGACCAAAACAAGGCTTGTTCGTGTGCTACTCATTATAATATATCTGTTTCAATATTGCAAGATGTTATGAAAATTTTCTTTGAAAGGTTGCATTTCTTATCGAAACGCTGTGGGCATCGCCCCTGCGGGATGGAATTTTGACAAGGCAAAAACACCCGGCACCGTGGTGAACGATGCCGGGCATTTTCATGTTATGCGATTGGTTTTGCGTGCTTCAATTACACATCCAAATACGGAAGTGTAGATTCCTTCGAAGCTTCAAGCTTCGGTTCGGGCGGTGTAATGGAAGAAGAAGCTTCGGTCGTGTCGTCGCTGGTGCAGATAATATCTGCGGTCAATGCAAGAACTTCAAGTTCTGCTTTTTCATATTTTTTCATAATTCTTCAATCCTCCTTAACACCTTAGTTGGCATATGCCTGGGCAGTTTGGCCGTAAATATACATCCGCATTGCCAATGACGCAAGAGTTTCGCTTTCCGTCTGGTTCATCGCCTTGCGGCAGTATTCATATGCGCCGTAGGTGTAGCTGAACTCGCTGCTGTCAACACCGTTGATGGTGATTGTGTAGGTTCTGGCAAGCTTGCTTGCGCTGATGTTCTTGATGGTGAGCGTATAAGCGCCATCCTCTTTTTCGGACAAAGCGATGTTCTGCGGGTCAACGACTTCGCCCAAGTTGTTCATCACAACAAAATCAGCCTTTGTGTAGGTGTTGGGTGTGTGGATGTAGAACTTGAGGGCGGTTGAAGAGCCGAGCACCATGGTGGGATCCACAGCGGTGACATTGGTGCCTGCGGTGAAGCCGTTGGCGATTTGGCCGGGTTCATCTTCGGCATATTCTTCAAATGTTGAAAGTACTCTACGCTCCAAACCGCTGTCGCAAAGGTTTTCGGTATCATAGCCGAAATAGACCTGTGCCGCTCCGCCGTAAGCCAATGCCGCAAGGCAAAGCTTGCTCAAAGCGGAATCTTCACCGTAAACCTCAAAGACCTTGTCGTAGTAGGCACGCACGGAATAATCAAACTGCTTGCAGACAACACCGTCATACGAGATAACAACATGAACCTTTTCCGCCATTTGGGTCGGGTTTTTGGAAGCCACATCAAAGGTGACGGCGGTTTTGCCGATGTCGTCTTCGCTCAATGTGAAGGTGTTGGAGCCGCAGGTGATGCTGAGGTTTTCAACCATGTCGGCATCCACGGTAATGTTCTTAACCGTGATATAAATGTCAACATTTTCATCCAAAGCAAGTGCCGCACCGTAGCCTGCGTTCTTCATGGCGTCGGGGAGAACGGTTACCGTACAGTTTGCGGTCTTATTGCCGTCTGTTGTGGTCACGGTAATGGTTGCCGTACCCTTGCTGACAGCGGTTACCTTGCCGTTTTCGTCAACGGTAGCAATCGCGGGCTTGTCGCTTGACCAAGTGAGTGACGGGTCAGAGGCATCTGTCGGTGAGACAGTTGTGGCAAGTGTTTCGCTTTCGCCCACTGCCAATGTTGTTGTGCTCTTGGTAATATCCACGGCAGTGACACCTTTGTAAGACTTTGTGGTTACATAGTTGTGATATGTGCCGGTGGAGATTACGCCGCCGATATTAACCGAGAGCGTTTGTAGTACATCATATTCGGTTTTTTCCTTTAAGCCGGTCAATTTGGCTTTGCCAGCTGATACCTTAGCGGTGTTATTTAAACCGATTTGATAGGTGCTGATTGCCGTGGCTGCGGTGTTATCGGTTACCGTAATGCTGTTATGGGTGGCGGTAAACTTCGGTGCCGCCACAACATAAATATACATTGTGAATTCGTGTGGGGTGACTGCGCCTGTTGTAATGTCAAAATAAACATCACCAAAAGAAGAACAATGGGTGGAACAAAATTTGAAGGTTACCTTAGAAAGACCGACTGCGTCCTTTTTGGCAGTGATAAGTGAGTAACGGTTGCCGCCGGAAAGCTCCTCCACCGTTATGGGATTGTCGCCATAGGCAGAGGTTGTCACCGATTTGAATTCGGTGTTTTGGCAGTAAAGATGCGGACAACCCGTCTTCGCCAAAAGTTCTATAAGAGCTGTGCTTTCACCCTGCTCCATAATGAGGATATTGTCGGTTGAAAATCTCTTTTGAGCGTTGGCCTCAAGTGTCGCATTCTCATAAGCGCCTAAAGACAACGTCACCTGCTTGCTTGCAAGAAGGGTTGCGGCAAATTTACCGTCGTTGCCTTTTTCAACGGTATATACGCTGCATTTTATATAAGTTGGCGTTGTTTTTGTTGTTCCGTTGCATTGAATTATGGCGTACGCCTCATCCTTAAAAAATAAAGATTTATCTCCGCCTTGATCATAATATTTTGATGCGTCAGAGGTATAAAGGGACTGAACAGTACCAACATCTACTTCAAAACGGTAATACAAGGGGGCGGTGCCGTCATATCCCGACACAACGGGCTTTAAAAGCTGTCCGGCATAAAATGGCGCATCAGAATTATTTTTGCCGTTATTAAATCCGACAATTTCCACCGTAACATCACTGTCGGTATGGTTTGTATCCTCGGAAATGGATGTGGTATTACTCTTAAATGAATTCGTAGCCAGACAGGGAAGCTCATCACCCGAAAATGTGGCATTGCCAAAGGATAGTTGGTTGAAAGCGTCGCCACCGATATATTTTACCGATGCCGGAATTGTTATGGATGTAAGCTGTGTGCAACTCAAAAACGCACGTGCTCTGATGGCAGACACGGAATTGCCGAGCTTTACCGTTGAAAGAGCAGTACAAGACGTAAACGCATAATTACCGATATCGGTGACGGAATCCGGGATATCGACCGATGTAAGTCCGGTGCAACTTCTAAAAGAACAATCACCTATAGTTGTTACGGAATCGGGGATTTTGACCGTTTTAAGTCCTGTGCATCCTTCAAAAGCACCTCTGATTTCGGTTACACCGTTGGGGATGGTATAATCTCCGGTGGCAGAGGGATATGCCAACAAGGTCTTTTTATCCTTGGAGAACAAAATCTTACTATCCTCAACGCAAAAATATGGGTTTTGCGCATCCACGGTGATATTTTTAAGCTTCGTGGAGCCTCCAAATATTCCCCATTCGATGTAGGCAACTGACTTTCCGATATGGAAGGATTCGAGGTTTGTGCAATTCTTAAACGCACTATACGAAATGGATGTAACGGAATCGGGAATTGTGACCGTTTTAAGTTCGGCACAACCGGAAAAAGAAATTCCGCCGATATATTCCAAAGAATCCGGGAGTGATATCGATGTTAGCTTACTGCAGTACGAAAACGCATTACCCCAAAGGTATTTCAAAGAAGCAGATAATGTTACCGATGTAAGTCCACTACAACTGCTAAACCCGGAGTTTTGAATGTCGGTCACGGTATCGGGAATTACAACCGAGGTAAGTCCGGTGACATTATTAAATGCTTCCTTACCGATATCGGTTACGGTATAGGTAATGCCGCCGTTTTTAACCTCAGAGGGGATAATGAGTGCGCCGGTAGGTTTACTTCCCTTTGCCACACAAACCGTACCCGTGTTACCGTCCTCGGTTTGTACCGCATAGGTTAGGGTTTGGCCCTCATACGTGTAGGTGAATGTGTCATACACCTTCGCGCTTGCCGTGAACGCCATCATCGGCACAACCGAGAGTAGCATACACAGCGTAAGCAAAATGCTTAATAGTTTTTTTGCTTTTGTTTTCATTTTTTGAAAACTCCTTTCTGATAATGTGGAATGCTTTATTTAATGTGGAATGTGGAATGTTATAATGAGGAATATTAAACGTGAAATGGACACAATTTATTTTCTAATTTCTCATTCTACATTGAAAAAAAGGTGCATCACGCCCACGAAAATTACTCATAGGCATAACACACCTTAATTTTATTAAATAAACTAAAGAAAAATGCTCGACAAAAGAGCAGAGCGCAGTTACGCTTTGCTT
>DNXM01000088.1:0-3432 GCA_003505905.1 Oscillospiraceae bacterium | reverse complement strand
TTGTCGCAAGGTTCATCAACTTTGTCAACCCCTTTGTAAAAAATTGTATATACTGGATATTTTACCAAAGCAATTTCAATTTGTCAACTGCGAAACACCACAATTTGCAAATATGAACAAAAAAACAGCAGCTGAAACCCGAAATCGGATAACAGCCGCTGTGATTTTTCAAAGAAATTCCCGCATATTTTCCGCCAACTGTGCTTCGACGGCGATGAGCTTCTTGGAAATATCCTTCACCCGTTCTTCCGCCGCACCGTACTGATTGAGATAGCGGTTGAGGGATTTGACACCCATGTTGCAGCCATCCGTAATCAAGCCCGAAACGGTTTTATCGGGGTCGGCGGTCATGTTGAGCATGGCATTGGTTTTCAGCCATGACATTCCTTTTGCCATCGGGTTGGGGTTCTTGCCGTCATCGCCGTAATCGTCAAGCATTTCCTGCGTTTCTTCTTCAATCCGCTCATGCTCCGATTTTGACTGTTTCAACAGCTTTTTCAGCTCTTCGCTTTTCACTTTGAGCAAGACCTCATCAATGGAGCTGACCCCCATTTTTATGCCGGCGCAACATTCACGCAGCAGTTTTATTGTATCTTCATGAATCATTGCAAAAGCCTCCTTCGGCGATAGTGTAACCGAAAGAGGCTGATTTTATGCGTTATTTTTTCATAAGCTCCCGATAAAGACGCTCACAATGGCTGTCACGGTAGGGGAAAAAGCTTGCGCCGCGCAGAATATATTTTTCATCGGGCTTCATGCCGTTTTTCAGCAAAGCCTCCAATTCATCCAGCAGAGCGTCTGCATTCTCCGTCATCGGACCGAAACCGTCCTCCAGCGGAATATCCAAGCGTTTATAGCTGTGCGTCATGCCCGAGCGGAACAGCTCGTAATCAGGGGCGAAATAGACAATCGGTCTGCGCAGATAGACAAAGTTGAAAACAATGGACGAAAAATCCGTAATCATCAGCGCATACTTTGCCAAATCCGCTGAACCGGAAACAATGTGAACCCGTTCACAGTCGGACGAAATATACTTGTTATACGGCTCGAAAATCGGATGATTTTTGAAATCGAGCGTATAATCATACTTCTTCAACAATTCCGCCAAACGGGGCGAATTGAGGAATTTCTGCGTTTCGTTGTAAAAAACGGACTTCAGGAACACTTCATCCGCCGTGTGACGGACACCGTTTTTATAAACGCCGATTAAGTTCTTGCGCCACGAGGGAGAGAACATGATTTTTCGCTCGCTCTCGCTCTTGCTGACCAAATCCAAGCTCGGCATACCTGTCAAAAGCAGCTGCTCGGGCTTGTAGTTGTATTTTTTGCTCAACTTTTCTTTTTCAAAGTCGGAGGAAATAACAACTTTATCGGCACCGCAAACCTCATACGAATACAGGTGCGACAAGTCGGCGTGCATGACACCGTGCTGTAAATAGACAATTTCGGGACGGTGCAGGTCGGTATAAAAACGCATCGGACCCTTGCCGAACGGCGTATAAACATCCTCTTCGATATAGGCGGTCATCAGCTTTTCGGCGTGGAAATAAAGGCGATAATGCTTGCGGCTGCCCCATTCCACGGTATACTTCAGCTCTTCGGGCGTAAACAAATCCTTTTTATTCCTCAGCGAATTTGTAACATAGTAACGCTTCACACCGTCTTTTTTTGCAAAGTCGTGCTTGAACTGCGTATAGCCATTGTCGGTGAAGCCGTCACGGTCACTGTAAAGCCAAATGCGACCTGCTGTGGGAATATAACCGAGCTGGCGGTTGAGGAACGCCTTCGGGTGCTTGAGTGCAAACCGGGCGCTCCATCGAGAACAGGAAATGAAGCGGAGCAGGCTCGGCATTTTACGCACGGCAAAGCCGTTATCACCGCTCATGCTCACCAAACAGCCGCCGAGGTTTGCTTTGTTGCGCACGCAGTTGATAGCGCAGAATTGCGAGTAGGTCAGCTTGCAGGTGTAGCGGTATCCGCCGTATTCACATACAATGCAAACACGCTGATTCATGTGCAAATCCAGCGTTTCGGAAAACTCAAAATGCGGATAGGCAATGCGGGAATCAAAGCGAGGCGTTGCGTTGGAGTAGGAGAGCTTCAGCTCTTTTTCTTCCTTTCCGCAAAGCAGATAGGCACGGAAGCCTTCCTTTTCTGCCAAATAAGTGTTCAAACGACCCTCAACAACCATTTGTTTGCCGCAAACGGCAAGCTTTCGAATAACGGCACGAGGCACTTCATCGTATTCATAGGTATCATCATAGGCGTGCTTGAGGTGGATGATAAAGCTCTTGCGTCCTGCACTCAGGTACGGACAATTCAAAATGACATCGTCATCCAATCGGTCAAACAGCGCACTGATGCGCCGCTCCGCCTCGGCAAATTTTTCGGGCGAATAGTGGTAAGGCATGAGCTTGTTTCCCCTTGTCTTCCACTCAAAATCGTTGAGAAAATAGCGTTGAATGAAATCAGGCACATAAATCGGATATTCGGCAAACAGGTTTTCCCAAAAAGCGGTAATCAATTCAAAAATATAGTAGCCGTGCAGGTTTCCTGCGGTGGAGCCCGGATGCTGATAGTAAAAATAATCGCAGTCCGACACAAAGCCGAGAGTCTGCTTCTGTTTGATGATGGCAATGCAAAGGCGCATATCCTCCTGCCACGAGCAGGCATCAAAGGTGATGTTGTTTTCAAACTGATTCTTTATGCAGATGTTCATGGAAGAATGTGCAATGTAAATATATTCATTGTCATTCAAATCATAAACCTTTGTTTCGTTGAGCGTATTGTAACGGTTGTGAAGCTTGATGAATGACCCGTCTTCATTCACACGGGTCACACGGCAAGTCACCAAATCGGTTTCATCGTAATGCTCATCAAAAAAGGTCACATATTTTTCCAACAGGTTTTCGGAAATCGCATCATCCGAATCCAAAAAGCTGATGTATTTGCCCTGCGCACGCTTGAGCGCATAGTTTCGAGCAGAGGATTGACCCCTGTTTTCCAAATGAAAGCACTTGAAAAACGGATATTTCTTCGCATAGTCGTCAATGATTTGACCCGAACGGTCCGTTGAGCCGTCATCAATCAGCAAAACTTCCATCTGCGACTTATCAAGCGTCTGCCCGACAAGCGAACCAAGGCACAAATCCAAATACTTTTCGCTGTTATATACCGGAATAATTACCGACATTTTAAGCATAGTAAATTCTCCTGTTACTTGAGGTACTTGATTATGGAACGCACCACGGCACCGAACATCGGATGAGAATGAGAATTGCTGCCGTCCCATTCCTCCCAAAGCGTTGTTGCACCGTGCTCTTTCATATAAGCAAATGTTCCGATACCGTTGCGGGAAGTGAGCAGTTTTTTCGCAAGCGCCGTATCCCCTTTTTCGCAAAGCACACGAATCAAAATATCCGTGCCGAAAAT
>DNXM01000028.1:2438-5822 GCA_003505905.1 Oscillospiraceae bacterium | reverse complement strand
ATCACGCAAGTGGTAGGATTTTTTTTATGAATATGAACACTTAAATTGATTTGTTTTTCGGTATGTGCTAAAATATTTTATCTATTACCATTATTTTTTCAATTATTCAGCGGGGGCGATGAAATGAGCAAACCGATTGACTTTTTTCCGAATCTTCTCACCTTTCAAAACGGTGAAACAGTGCAGACAAAAGAAGCGTGGAGCAAGCGCCGAACAGAGCTTCTTCGCATTCTGTCCGAACACGAATACGGCATAACGCCGGGCGTGTGCGGTGAAACCACGGCAACAGTGAAAATGGTGATTGAAAAATGCGCTTCGGGGCACGGCATTTTGGAGCAAATCGAAATTGCTTTTCCGACCCCAAAGGGCAACTTTTCGTTTCCGATTTGGTATTTTCATCCAAACGACAAGAATCGGCACATCACCTTTGTTTGCCCGGGCTTTAACGATGACCCTTATAACAAATATCTGCCTGCCGAAGAAATTATCGACCGTGGGTTCGGTGTCGTAACCTTTCAGTATGAAGATGTCACGACCGATAACGGTGATTTCACGAACGGGCTTGCTTCGCACTTTGAGCGCAGAAAAGACGGCACGGATTGGGGCAAAATCGGAATGTGGGCGTTTGCGTGCAGTCGGGTTGCCGATTGTCTGTTGACCCGACCCGAGGTTTCGGCGCTCGGTGTCATCGGGCATTCCCGTTTGGGCAAAACGGCGCTGTGGTGCGCCGCACAGGATGAGCGGTTTGCGTTTGCGTGTTCAAACGATTCGGGCTGTTCGGGGGCTTCGTATGAGCGAGCCAAGCACGAGGGCGCCGAAACCGTGCGTGACATCACTGCCCCGGAACGCTTTTATTATTGGTTTTGCGAAAATTATCGGCAGTATGCCAATCGGGCAACGGAAATGCCGTTTGACCAGCATTTTTTGCTGGCGTTGATTGCGCCACGGCTGTTGTGCGTCGGCTCTGCGTCGTTGGATGCTTGGGCAGACCCCTACACCGAGCAGCTCGCCTGCATCGGTGCAACCCCGGCGTGGAAGTTGTACGGCAAACAAGGCTTTATCGGCAAAACCGAGCCTGCAATTTCGGGCGATGTGTTCGATAAGGGCGAAATCTATTATCATTTGCGTAACGGAATCCACTTCCTCGGCCGAGGAGATTGGAACGGATATATGAATTTTTTGCAGGAGAAAAAATTATTTTCTCGTTGAACAAAATGTTCATAATAGTGTTTAATATGTATGTAATTGGTTTTATAAAAAAGGGGTTGACAAAGCCGGCGAACCTTGCGGCGCTTTTCGACAAACAAGCAGGCAAGTGTGAAGCTTGCCTGCTTGTGTTTTTTGCGGTATCCATATCATTTTGAGATAAAAAAGCCCGACACCAAAACGGCATCGGGCAAAACATTATCATCATGCAAGGTAAAGCTGTTCAATGCAGGCGTTGATTTCCTCACGCTTTTCGTGCATCCACTGAACGCCTTTTTCGTAATAGGTTGAGGTGAGCGGTTGGCTCATGTTGTTTTCGAGCAAAGCGACCGCTTTTTCGTGACCTTCTTTCGCCTCAATCAAGCGCAGGGCGGCATAATCCTGAAATCCGTCGTAAAACACCTTGAAGCGAAGCGACACCAACGGCTGTCCGCCTTCACCGGGGTAAACCACATAGGCATCGCCCGCAGGGAACGCTTCGTCCTCACCCGTTGGCGAAAACGGGTCAATCGGGTGCTTGGCGTGTTGGGAATACCAAAAATTATAGCCCCATTGCAGAAAGCCAACGCAGTTGAACTTGAACAGCACAAGCCCCAACGCACGGTTGCGGTAAGACGGCATTGCCATAAAGCGGTTCGGCGTGCCCCGATACTGGCCACAACAGTAATAAGTCCACAGCTTATCAACCTTGCCGTAAAACGAAGCCAATTCATCCAAGCACGGCACGGGCAGGGACACGAGCTTCTTTTTGTAAAAATCAAAATCGCTCAACGCATCAATTTTGTGATACTCTTCAAACAGGCTGTTGAGCAAACGGCTCGCCTTTGCGTAAGAGCGAAGCTGTGTACGGCTCGGCTCATCCGACACATGAAAATAGCAAAGGTCTTTGACGCCCTCCTGCTCCAAAAACGGTTTGAGTGCCGAAGCAAGGGCTGTTAAAAACGCTTTGTAGTCTTTCCCGCCGGCTCGGGTTTTCCACCCGAAAAGCTTTTTGCCGTTGATATCCACGATTTTCGGTGCATGCGCGGCGCCCCATTGCGTAAACAAATGGGACATTTCAAAATATTTGACACCGCAGCGCTTCGCCATAGCAAACCAACGGTGCAGTTTTTCAAAACCGAATGAATAAGAGCCGTCCGCATTCACGGTGACATCCACAAGCTGAACGGTCGGGCGTTCACCGCCCACAGCCGTATCCAGCGGCGGCGTGAACAAAGGCGTGAGCAAAAAGTTGATGCCGTGCGCAACCGCCGTGCGGACGAAATTTTCAATAATCGCCCAATGCTCCTCGCTCAACGGCTCGACCTTATACCAAGTTGCAAGGCAATCGCAATGAAACCAATGGGTGCACATCAGCGTCTGCTCGGGTAAAGCCACATCGAGCACTTTCACGCTCACCTGCGTCTGTGCCACCAAGTCGTTATCTTCGTTGTAAGCACAAACGGTCAACGGATAAACGCCTGCCTGCTCGCTTGTTACCTCACACCAAACACCCGTCCAACCGCCGTTGACAAACTCAACCTCGCCGTTTTCCGTGGGCACAAGGCAATCGGGATAATAGCCGTCCGGCGAATCCAGCACATCGCTGTCGTGGCTTTCGTAATAGCGCAGCCGCACGGGCACACAACGCTCGTTATAGGTTTTCACCTGCACAGCCGCACGGCAAGCAATGGTGAGGCGAATCGGCTCGTCGGTGAACACGGCAAGCTGAAAATTCAACCGCTCCCTGCGCAGCATTGACAGCGTTTCCACCTCGTAGAATTCACCGTTGCTTTGCGCAAAGATTTTTTCCAAAGACGATACGGCTTTCAATTCGGTCATCTTGCATTCCCTCTCTTATTCCGCCGCTTCGGTCGTTTCGCTCACGGCTTCTTCGGTGGCTTCACCCTCGGCGTTGGTTTCGCTTTCATCTTCGTTTTCCGCACCGAACCACGACAAAATGTCAGTGTCCTCCTCGGCTCGTTGGGCGGCGTTGCTTGCAAGCACTTTGCCTGCGGCGGCGTTGCTCTGCTCGGTGTTGTTCATGCCCTTAAAGAACAGCAAAACCGCCAGCGCAATCAAAACGGAGAGCACGGCAAAAATAACGGCGGTGACGCCGCTGAACCTGCGTGCCTTTTTCTGCTTGGGCGTTTCCTCTTCGTATGTTTCCTCCGTGTAGGCGCTGACATCAAGCTTTTG
>DNXM01000028.1:736-2429 GCA_003505905.1 Oscillospiraceae bacterium | reverse complement strand
CATCGTCTGCCCGCTGCTGTTTAAGCTCCTCACGGCACTTTTCTTCCATCATATCCAACAGCATTTCATAAGCTGCTTCCATCAGCTCATCGGGCGTTTCGCCGGGCTGGGACACAAAGCGAATAACACGGGAGGAGCTGCCGTTTGACAGCGCAATATAAACATTGAACCGCTGTTCGCCGTTCTGCGATGCGCCGGTGAACACATTGGAGATTGCCGCACCGAACGCATTTTCATCACCCTCGGGGATTGAGTAACGGGCTAAATCCGCCAAGTAGCTCTTGGGCGCTTCGCCGTTGCGCTCGGCTGAATAACTGTCAAAAACAAAAACATCCTCGTTGCCGGCACCGTATAAGTCACGGAAGCGTTCGATGGACGGCGCAGACGCAAAGTAAACTTTCTTTTGCATTTTGCGCAGAATTTCCGCTTGCACCAAACGAGTGGCGGTCGGCGTTTCGTTCGATTTTTCGCTTTTCATTCCGTTGGCACGGAAATACGGCTCAATGCCCGTGTGCATCATTTTTACAAGCACGGGCTTATCCAGCGGCACCATGAGAAAAATCTGATCCCCTGCGGTGGTGGCAAAGCCCGAACAAAAACCGCTGTCACTCAAAAACACCGTTGCACCAATCGGCACGGCGCTGTGCATGGCAACACGCTGACTGTCGATATCGGGCACATGAATGAGCTTGTCCTTAATCTGCGCATTCAGCTCGGTTTTGATGCGCATGGCACGCAGCACCGCAAGCTTCGTTTTGGAAAAAGCGGAAGGCTCAACGCCGACAACAATCACGCCTGCTTTGGCAAACGCCTGACTGAGTGAAGAGGACACCTGCTGCATGGTTCCGCAAAGCTGAAAACCGCATTCGCCGTAGGACGAAAGAATTTCTTTAAGTCGGTCGGCGGCAGACTGCACCGCCTCAACTCCGCTGATGTTCAATGCAATAAAACTGATATTCATTCGTTTTCCTTCCTTTCTTTATGACGGCAGCCAGCGATTGGCATAAAAATACGGGTTGTTCAAATTTTGCTTGTCATAATAAGCCTGCGGATAGCGTGGGTTCTCGTTGCCGTAAACCGTGCCGCTGACCGATGTGCTTTCGCCGGGTCGCACCATGCGAGCCAAAATGACCAAGCGGGCATCGTCAAAATCATAGGTGCAGGTGGAAATGGTGAGAAGCTTATCCGTCAAAGCGATATCCACCTCGGGATAGTAGAGCGAACGCTGTTTGACTTCGCCGAGATATTCCTCCAGCGCCGTTTCACTGCTCAAATTCGTGAACATATAGTTGAACAAATAGTTGCGGTCGCCCGACGCTTCCCCGTTGGTGAGCATGACGGCGAAAATCTTCCACTTATAATCGGCGTAAATGGTATTAAATTCAATCACAGGCGCTTTTTGGTATCCCTTGACCGTGCGGTAATAAACCAAGTTGCCCAGCATCTTTGAATCTTTCATATTGTGACCGAAAATCGTGGTGTTCATATCCAATTGGTCAATATTGTTCGACGCATTAACGAACAGCGAACCGTATTTGTTCTTCTTGCCGTCAAAATCGGTTTTCAGATATTTGCTGTTGTTTTCGCCCTTGACCACCGGCAGCGAAATATCCAGCGCATCAATGCTTAACCAACCGACAAAGTCCGAATTTCGGGCATATAGCGACGCATATTTTTCCAGCATTCCCTCGGG
>DNXM01000028.1:0-680 GCA_003505905.1 Oscillospiraceae bacterium | reverse complement strand
CGGGATACTCTTTTTTCAGGTTATCACCAACCACATCCATGTTGCTTTCATCAATCATTTCGCTCAACTCATCAATTTGGTTGGCGGTGCGGTACGGCGTAATGACATAATCGTTAAACAGATATCCTGCCGAGCCGATAACGGCAAGCAGAGCAAGAATCATGATGATTTTTCGGATGATTTCCGCAGGCGAATCGCCCTTTTGCGGAATGACATTGCGTGTGAAAAAGTTTCCGCTCCGTGGACTGTACGGTGCTGTCAACGGCTCCGGCTCTTCGCCTTCGGCGAAATACTCCGCCTGCTGTTCGTTTGCCACTTTTTCAAGTGAAAGCGAATGAAAGCTGTCCTCTTCATCGTCTTTTTCTTCATCGGAATAGCGTGCAATCGTTTCCTCCAACGCTTCGTTATCCGCTTCGGTGTCCAGCAAAATATTCATCGCCGACGCCGAGAGCAACGGTGCTTCTTCGGGTTCTTTCTGCGGTTCTTCGGTCAGCTGCGGTTCCGGCTCGGTCGGTGCTTCCGGCTCGGGCTGAATGAAAAATTCCTCCTGCAAATCAATGCGGTTGGTGTCGGGCAGCTCCTCGTGCAAATCATCGCCCTCGTTCCACTGTGCGGAAGAATCCAGCGAAAAGCCAACCGGCGGCGCAGGCTCCTCGTGCATCGGCTCGGGGGTCGGCTCG
>DNXM01000216.1 GCA_003505905.1 Oscillospiraceae bacterium | reverse complement strand
GTGTGGCGCCTGTGTCGTAATTGAAAATCGAACCGCCACGGTGCGTCGGCTCGGCAGTGAAAAAATCCTTGACCCAGTCGGTGTGATAATTCCGATAGGGTGTTTCGTCAAACGGCGTTGCCATAATCAGACAATCCCGCACGGTCAAATCGGTTATGTAAGGATGCGGATTTTCGGGGAGTTTGTCGGGAAAATAGGCGGCGACTTTTGTTTCAAGGGTAATCAAACCCTCACCGATGGCGACGCCGACGGCGGCGGAAACATAGGTTTTGCTGGATGAATACAGGCGGTGACGAAAGCTTTTGTCATAACCCGGTGCATATTCCTCGGCGAAAACCTTGCCGTTTCGCATGAGCAGCAGGGAGTGCAGGCATACACGACTGCTCGCTAATTTTGTGACAAATTGTCGGGTCGTTCCGGCGGAAAAACCGACCTCGGTTTCGTTTACTGTTTCAAAAAACATTTTATACCTCTCCATAAAGAAAAAGGGACAGCTTTGCGTCCCTTTTGTTTATTTGCGCTGTGACAGAATATTATCCAATTTATCGGCAACCTTGTACAAGCGTTCGGTGCGTTCGGGGTCGGTGCAGCCGATGGCGGTTGCTTCCCGAATACAGCGCTCCGAAAGCTTTTGCAGATAAACACAAGCCAATGAATCACAGCTGTTGGGTAATTCGCCGTAATACTCATAATAGTCATCGAATTTCGTTTCTTCGCCGGAATAGACACAGCTCATCAGGCAATACAGCTTTCCCGTGTCTTCACAGACGCTTTCCTTCAAGATGCGAAAACGGTTGGCGACTAAATAAGCACGCAGGTATTCCGCATGGGACATCGGCTGTAAAACAAGATGCTTTTGACTGTCTTTAACCCAATGCGCATTTTCGAGAATTTCCGTGATGAGAATTCCGCCCATGCCGGCGATTACAACATCCTGTACTTCATCGGCACGGTATTCCTTTAATCCGTCCGATAAGCGCAATTCGATGTGGTCCGCAAAGCCTGACGCTTCCACATTCAGCCGTGCGTTTTCCAACGGACCTTTTCGCAAATCCGATGCGATAACCTTACGGCAAATATCGTGCTCAATCAAATAAATCGGCAAATAGGCGTGGTCGGTTCCGATGTCGGCAACGGTGTCAACCTTGCGCAGCAGGGCGGCGGCTTCCTTGAGCCGTGGAGAGATTCGCTTCATTATTTTGCCAGGAAAGCGTTGATTTTTGCAATCAGTTCATCGGCATTTACACCATGAACCATGCAGGCCTGTTCGACACTTTCTCCTCTTGCCGAGGGGCATCCGAGGCAGTGCATACCCATTTCCAAAAAGAACGGAGCTACATCACGGTTTGCGTCAAGAATTTCGCCGATTGTCATGGATTTGTCGATTTTTGTCATGTTATACATCCTTTCAAATGTTAGTATTTGACCGATTTAATACTTAAAATCGGAAAAATGGTTGTCGTTCAGAAGCACACAGTTTCCTTTGAAGTCGCCGAAAATCAGCTCGGCATCCGCCGAAATCAACACATTGCAATGCTGATAAAGCGATTGAATTCGTTTTGTGTTCGGATTGTATTCCAGCAGTGAAAACGAGTCAAAATATTTAAGACTGTAGGTGGCGGATTTGGTGATAGAGGTGACGATTTTACTGTTCATCGCATCATCAATCACGGATTTTGACGCCGGACCAAACATAGCTCCGTGATAACTCGGCGCTTTAGCTGCACCGAACGGGGTCGGCTCTGGGTTTATTTCGGGCTTCAAAACGATTTTGATTTGATAATTGCCGTTTGAAAGCCGTTTGCATTCGGCGGATTGAATGGCATTCACATCCGTGAGCAAGCATCCTTTTTTGTTGCCGTAAACAGGAAAAAACTCACCGTCATTTCCTTTGGGATAAACCGAAGGCTTCTTTTCCGCCTTTTCCTTCGTGGTCATGAAATTGGAGGCGATGTTGAGTACGGTGTTGTTGGAAAAGTTGCGCTTTTCTTTCGGAAGAGATTGATACATTACACGGGTGAACCCGGCATGAACCGTTTTGGCATAGGTCATTACGTCGGTGTAAGCGTCTAAAATTTCCTGCGTAGTCGTAGGCACGGTTGAAGTCGGTGATGCAGTCGATTCGGCGGCAATGCTTGTTTCCTCAATTTGAGTAACGACTTGAATCATTGTCAGCTCGGCTGAAGAGGCTGTTTCGGCCGTTGTTGCCTGTGTCGCCTCGGAAGGCGCGGCTGTTTCAGCTGTTGTTTCGGTAATATCAACTTTTGTCTGTTTGCCGCAGGCTGTGAAGCCGAGGAGCAAGGTGACCGCCGCAAGCAGAACAAGAACCTTTTTCATTTTCTGTATCTCCTTACCATTATGTCGGTATTTTACAATAGAAGCGTACAAGTGTCAAGGCAGAGAGTGGATTTTCGGGTAATGATTGCACAACGATTGACAGCCGAATGCGGCAATGCTATACTTATCGTCAGTAAAAACGAAACGGAGGAACGGAAAATGTTTGACGCAAAAAAGACGAAAGACGCTTGTGTTGCGTGGATTCGTGATTTTTTTGAACAAAACGGAAAGGATTGCAACGCCGTTGTCGGCATATCAGGAGGAAAAGATTCATCTGTCGTTGCGGCGCTTTGTGTCGAGGCACTCGGCCGTGACCGAGTTATCGGGGTTTTGATGCCCTGCGGCGAACAACACGACATCGACTGTGCTCAAAAGCTGGTTTCTCACCTCGGCATCAAGAATTATACCGTAAACATCAAAGAAGCGGTTGACGGTTTGCTGAATTGTATGCCGAACGAATTGGAACTGACCGCTCAAACCTGTCAAAATCTGCCGCCCCGTATTCGTATGGCAACCCTGTACGCAATCAGTCAATCAAACAACGGCCGTGTGGCGAACACTTGCAATTTGTCGGAGGATTGGGTTGGCTACTCAACTCGCTACGGGGNNGGATGCTGCAGGTGATTTCAGCCCCTGTTCCATGCTTACGGTGGCGGAGGTGAAGCAAATCGGTCATTTGCTCGGCTTGCCGAACGAATTGGTGGAAAAGACGCCGATTGACGGGCTTTGCGGCAAAACCG
>DNXM01000130.1 GCA_003505905.1 Oscillospiraceae bacterium | reverse complement strand
CCTGATCAACGATAATCATACACTGACCGTCGGCGACCGCAACAATTGAACCGTTGGAGATCACATTGTCGCTGCCTTTGGTGTTGGAGGAACGGGAGGATGTGCGATTCTGACCTTTTTTGACAAGAGTCTGCACATCAAGTGATTCGCAGTAGAAGTATTCACGCCATTGGTCTGCTAAAACACCGCTTAATGAACCGATACCTGCTTTGAGAAGTCCCATAATCAATTCTCCTTTTCCATAAATAATTTTTCAGGGGTCAATCAAAATAAACCGTTTTGCCGGTCTTTGCGGACTCATAAATTGCATTGACAATGCGAACGCTCTTAATTGCCTCAAGCGGCAGAATCTGCGGAGGACGGTTATCACGCACGGCATGAACCACATCCTCAATCATGGAGTAGTGACCGACACAAAGCGTCGGGTCAAGCGCAGCGGCGGCGCTGTTGCCCTGATAGGACTCAATCATCTTCGCCTCTTCGCCCTCTTCTTCATCCATAAAACGCCAACGAAGCAAACGGTCACCGTCCGCTTCAATCGAGCCTTTACTGCCGTAAATTTTAATGCCCGTATTCAAGCCGGGATAAGCGCAGGTCGTACTGACAAAGGTTGCAACCGCACCGGACTTGAACTTAATCAACGAGGCTGTCATATCCTCGGTTTTGATGTCATGCGCATAGATGCCTGCATGAGAAGTAATGCTTTCCACATCACCCATAATCCACTGCATCAAATCCACGGTATGAACCGCCTGATTCATCAGCGAACCGCCGCCGTCCATTTCCCATGTACCTCTCCAACCGCCTTCGTCATAGTACTTTTGGGTTCTGTACCACTTAACCTCAAAGTCGCCGAGAATAAGGTCACCGATGCGACCGTTGCGAACGGCTTCAAGAATCGGCTTCATGTCGGAATTGTTGCGGTTTTGGTGAACAACTGCGGCGATTTTGCCGGTGCGCACACGAGCCTCTTCGATTTTCATTGCCGCTTCAACCGTAATATCAATCGGTTTTTCGACCAAAACATTCTTGCCAGCTTCCATCGCCTTCACGGCAAATTCGGCGTGCATACCGCTGGGCACGGCAATGCTGACAATGTCAATCGCCGGGTCTTTGAGCATTTCGTCAAAGTCCGAATAAGTTTGGACATAAGGAAATTCTTCCTTTACTTCGTCCAAGCGGTTTTGTTGAAGGTCGCACACTGCAATCAAATCACAGTCCGGGCATTTGTCTGCCGCACGAGCATGGCTCTTGCCGACACCAAGACCGAGCACGGCGTAACCGATTTTTTTCATTGTTTATCATTTCCTTTCACGGATTTTCAATTGAAGAAATATTTTCTCAACCATTTTGTGCAAAGAGAGGTCCATTGAGCCACAGCCTCATTGCCGCCGTCAACACAAACGCTCGGCGTGCTCAAGGACAGCCCGTGGCAACCGTGTTCGAACACATGAAGCTCAAAAGGAACCTTGTGGGATGCGCAAGCCATGGCAAACGAAAGCGAGTGTTCGATGTTAACACAGCCGTCATCCGATGTGGCAAACAGGAATGTGGGCGGAGTATCCTCCGTGACAAATTGATTTGTTGACGGAATTTCGATTGTCAGCACGCCGTCATCCTTGGGCAAAATGCAGGGATAACCGAGGATGAGCGCATTGGGCTTTTCCTCGCTGATTGTGCCGAGCGAGCTTGCCAAGTGTCCGCCGGCAGAAAAGCCGATAACGGCAATCTTGTCGGGAATCACATGAAATTCCTCCGCATTCTCACGGATATATTTCAGCGCATGAACGGCATCGTTCAACGGTTGGTCAAAGGTGATTTCGCCCGTGCCGCCGACAGAATAACGCAAAACAAAGGTCTGATAACCTTCGGCTGCGAACATCATGGCAATCGGCTCCGCCTCACGGTCGGAGCAGTAGCGATAACCGCCGCCCGGCAAAACCAAAACAGCCGGTCGGTTTTCCATATTCGGCATTTCACCCGATGCGTCCAGCAAATAGCCGGTCAAATTCACCTTTTTATCTTCGCTAAAATACTCGGTAAATACTTTCATTCAAAACACCATCCGAAAACAAAGTCAACCGCAAAACAGTTGTGTTAGGTAACATTTTATAACAAGGAACGGCAAATGTAAATAGTTTTGACGAAGTTCGTCGGTCAAACGATTAAAAATTTGTGGATTTCGGCAAGGAATCGTGAAAAAAGCTTGAAACATTTTTCGGTCCGTGGTATAGTTAATTGAAACCATTATCATGGAGGTTACAGAAATAATGAAAAAAGGCAAGCGTTTATTGGCACTTCTCCTCAGCGCAACCGTTGCTTTCTCCTTTGCTTTTTCCGCTTCGGCCGAAACTGCGGAAAACGACGGTGAACCCATCAGCGTCTTCGCTCATGTGGTTGATTCCATTTTCGGCATAGTTCACGACGGCATTTTCAAGGCTGTTCAAACGGCCACCAAACTTCGCGATATTCCGACAACAGAAGAATATCTCAAACAGAATGACCCCTACTTCTGCAAGGGAACCAACGGCACGGTCAAGAGCACCGGCTGGAGCGCCGGCTTCGCCAAGGGCAGTGTTATCCCCGAAAAGTGGCGCTGTGATGCAGACGGCAACGGCGATGCCAACGGTATGTGCCTGAAAAAGCTTCGTCCTACGGGCGGCTATCAGACCAAAGTTGACAAGCTCTACACCGACCAAAACATGAACATGGTCATTCTTACCAACAACACA
>DNXM01000039.1 GCA_003505905.1 Oscillospiraceae bacterium | reverse complement strand
GAGATTGCTGATGACGGTGTTATCACCTACAGCTGCACAGACACAGATTTTGTTGTTGACAGCGCAGCCGGTACGGTGACCGCAACCGTACAGAACTTCAAAGGCTCTGTTCTTCCCACCACGGGTGGCATCGGCACCATTGCATTCACGGTTGTCGGCGCAGCTCTCGCCCTTGGTGCAGTTGTCACTTTCGTATCCAAGAAAAAGACCGAAAGTGTTGGCTGATTCGTAAAATTTTCTGTATCGGGGATGTTCCGTCCCCGATACAGCATTAGGGAGAATTCAATGAAAAAACAGCGAAGCAAAAAAAGCACGAATATGATTTTGATTGTTGTTTTTGCCATCGGCTTGTCCCTAATGCTGTATCCGACCTTGAGCAACCTATGGAACAAAAACTACACGAGCCGCATCATATCGGAGTATAACCAAATCTTATCCGACAAAGACGAGCAGGAATACCAAAATCTGTTTGACGAGGCGGTTGCCTACAATCAATCCCTCGAAAAAGGAACCTTTGCCCACATCCTCTCGAAAAAGGAAACAGAAAAATACGAATCCATGTTGAATGTAACAAACAGCGGCATGATGGGTTATGTGGAAATTCCCTCCATTGATGTGAAGCTTCCGATTTACCACGGTGTTGATGAGGGTGTGCTTCAGGTTGCCGCAGGGCACTTGAATTGGAGTTCTCTTCCCGTTGGCGGCACCACTTCGCACTGCATTATTTCCGGGCACAGAGGGTTGCCGAGTGCAAAGCTGTTTTCCGATTTGGATGAGCTTGTTGAGGGTGACTTTTTTGAAATCAAGGTCTTGAACCAATCCCTTTGGTACGAGGTTGATAAAATTTCGATTATCGAACCAAATAAGCTTGATGATTTAACCTTGGTCAAGGGGCAGGATTATGTCACTCTTGTCACCTGCACGCCCTACGGAATCAATACGCACCGCCTTTTGGTAAGAGGTCACCGTGTGACCGATGCAATGCTTCAAAAGGTGCTTCAAGTCACGGCGGATGCCGCTATTGTAAGCCCTGTTTTGATTTCGATTATTCTTTTTGTTCCCCTTTCCCTTTGCGCTTTGAGCATACCGCTTATCATAAACAAAAAACGAAAAACGAATACGAATGGAACTTCGGTGAGAAAATGAAGAGAAGATTTCTTTGCATCATTTCCGTAATTTTGCTGTGCACGAGCATATTCGGCATTCAGTCGCTTGCTGCGGATGAATGCTCGTTGCGTGTTGTTTGCAAGTATGACAGTGTTGCCGTATCGGCAGCAAAAGTGAATATCTACCGTGTTGCCGATTATGAATTCGGCAAAAGCATGGTTCTTTCGGGCGGTTTCGCCGACCTGCGGGACAGTATGGATTTGTCAAGCAGAGAAAAAATGGAAAAGTCCGCTCTTACGCTGTATTCCTACTGCACCGCAAACCAAAAATCGGCAACCGCTTCCGCTGTTTCGGACGCTGAAGGAAATGTTGATTTCAGCGCACTGTCCGAAGGCTATTATTTAGTTGCGATTGATTCGGTAACCACCGAGGATTACACCTATTCCTTCTCTCCGTTTTTGGTCTGTTTACCCGAATACAACACAAGCAACGGAACAGAAAACAACAGCGTCTGCGCCTACCCAAAGGCAACCCGAGGCGAAGTTCAAAAATACTTTGATTTAAGCGTCGTGATTGTTTGGGATGATGCCGGCTACGAGCAATACCGTCCGTCATTTGTTCGAGTTGATTTGATTTGCGACGGTGAGTTGTACGATTCAGTCAATTTAAGTGAAGAAAACAATTGGAGCTATGTGTGGACTCATTTGGAAGCCAACCACGAATGGATGGTCGGCGAGCACAACTCAAGCAATATGTACACGGTTGACATTGAAAAGCCCGAAAACAACCGTTTTGTTATCGAATACACGGTTCGGGGTCCAAAAGAAACCGAGCCGACGGAAACAACCACCGCAAAGCCCGAAGAAGAAAAGGCGCAGGAGCTTCCCTACACCGGTCTGATTTGGTGGCCGATTCCCCTGTTGGCGACCCTCGGAACGGCTTGTATTGCAATCGGCGTTGCCGAAAAGAGAAAACATGAAGAAGACTAACATCGGTAATTTCTTTCTGACTCTCGGCGTTGTTTTGCTTCTCGCCTGCGTTGCATTCATTGGTTACAACATTTACCAAACCGAAAATGCGAATGAGGTTTCTGCACAAATTGCGAGCGAAATCAAAATAACGGTTCCAAACGCCGAAAAGGCGGAATACAATCATCCGAAGACGGAGATGCCCGAAAAACAAGTTGACGGCACTTCCTACATCGCCCTGCTTGACATTCCGAAGCTGAAGCTTACTCTTCCCGTTGCCTCAACATGGAGCAAGGCTCAGCTGAAAAAGACGCCGTGCTGCTATTCCGGCTCATTATATGCGGATAATTTTGTGATTGCGGGACACAATTACCGCAGTCATTTCAAACATATTTCAAAATTGGTGAACGGCGATTCGGTTCGACTTACCGACATGAACGGAACGGTATTTGAATATGAAGTTGATGCCGTTGATGTCCTGGAACCGACAGCGATTGAAGAAATGACCGCAGGCAACTGGCCATTGACCCTGTTCACCTGCAACCCGAGCGGAACCTACCGCATTGCGGTTCGTTGCCGTGCCGCCGAATAACGGCACATACTGATTTGACAATACATATTCTCATATTTTCGTTATGATGGAACATTTAGGTTTCCATCTTCCTTATGTGACAACACGCCGGCATCACTCGGATGCAGGCGTGTTGTACTCTTTTATCTTGTTATTTCGATAGCCCGTTGCAGATTTTCGGCAAAACAGGCAAAGCCCTCATCGGTTGGGTGAAGAAACCCGTCACCGAACAGCTTTGTTTGATGCGGAACAAAATCAAATCCGTCCAAAAACACGAGATTTTCGTGTTGACGACAAACCGCTTGAATCAGCTCCGCTGCCCGTTCAAACCTGCCGAACGGTCGCTCATCCCGATAATCCCCTCGCCAAATGGGCGAAAGCACATAAATGGTTTTTTTGCCGAAGCGCTCGGACAAAGTGCCTAAAAAGGCTTCGCACTTCCTTTTCGTTTCTTCGTAGGTTTGCAAAGACCAATCGTTTGAACCGAAAGAAACGGCGATGCGCTCAATGCTCGCACGGTCGCAAATCAGCTTTGCAAGATTCGGACGAAACACTTCACCGCCGATTGCCAAGTTGTGTTCCACCAACCCCATGGCACGGCAAACACGATTTGTGTAGCGGTTTTGAGGAAGAAGGCTGTCATACCCCTGCGTAATCGAGTCACCGATAAAAAGGAATTCACCTTTCGGTTCGATTTTCCTCACCGAGGCACCGTCCTCCAACTCCAAACAGACAAGCTGTGACGCAACAAGTGCCGGAAACAAAACGGTTATTTCCTTTTCTCCCGACCCCAAATCAAATGTCTTTTCAAACAAGCCGAGCGGAAACACCATTTGATGGTAATCTCCGTCAAGAAAGTCGCCGTCATAGTTTTTCAAGCTGTCCGCATAGACGCCGTTGATAATAACATCGTGCGAAAAATAGGTGCGGGATGACCCGGGCTTTACATCCACATTCAAATGCATCCATTTACTGTCGGTCACAAAGCGCAGGGAAACGCCTGCTGTTGCATAGGTCTTGGCAAACAGCTGTATCGCTTCGGTGCAATACAAATCCTCCTGCGCTTTTGTAAAACGGTGAAAAATCATACGATTTTCCTTTTCTTCGCATCGGTCAACACCGTATGCAAAACGCTCGATTTCGTTTATGGTTAATTTCAAATCAATTCCTCACAATTCTCAACGGGATATTATCAAGTGTTGCAAACTTCTTTCTGCTTGTCAAGCCTTTTTCGAAAATTCGTAATTGTTTTTTATCTCGTATCGAAACGATGTGGGCATCGTCCCCTACGGAAAACGGCAAAAACACCCGGCACCGTTTGGGGACGGTACCGAGTGCTTTCAGAAAGGAAATATGCTCAAAAAAGCGAGGTATGATTATACTTTGCCGATGCCGACACGACCGGTGTTCTTGGGCTTGTTCGATTCATCCGGATAAGTCGGGTCATCGCTGGTTGTGATGATGTCGTTCTCGAGGGTTTCGACGATTTCGAGCTCGGCAGGCAAATAATTTTTCTTGTTGTTTTTCATGGTTTTGTCCTCCTTACTCATTAAACACCGGCGTAATCCGCTGCCGCTTCGCCGTACAAGTACATTGCCTTGCAAAGCGTCTTCAGGCTGTCGGTGTAGGTTGCATCCGTCGTCTGCTCTAACACATAAGCACCATAGTTATATGCGCCGAAGGTGACGGAGAAAT
>DNXM01000029.1 GCA_003505905.1 Oscillospiraceae bacterium | reverse complement strand
TACACGATCGCCGATATATCGGTTGACCTGCTCAACGGTGTAGGGCAGACCGTATTCTTCAATGACATAACGGGACGATTCCTCCAAATACATGGTGCTGACCGTTGCTCGCAGGTCATCCCTCGGCGTAATGCCGTTGCTGACCAACAGGTCATAGCTCAAATTACTCCAAACAAACATGGAATCAATCAGCGTACCGTCTAAATCAAAAATGACACCGTTCAGTTTCATTGTTTTTTCTCCCTTTTCGGTTTTGAATTGCGACTGTCCCAAAGCACTAAAACGGTGCCTTTTTGCACGGTGACACTTGCCGGCACACCGATGAATTCGTTGCTGACTCCAAGCGGAAAATCGGGGGTCAAGGCGGCGTCGACCAACGGGTATTTCAGCCCCGTGAGATAAACGCCGGTTGCGTTTGCGCCGTGCGCAAAAACGGAAAGGTAGCCTCGGCTTGCTTCGTCAAAGGTCAGTGTTCCGCTTTGCAGGGCGGTTGCGGTCAAATTGTCATCCGTCAGAAATGCGGAAATGCCTTGTTCTTCCAAAAAAGAAAGCAGCTGCAAATTGGCGAGCGTGTGCGCCAAGCGTCCGCCGGTTGCACCGAGGAGCATCAGCTCATCACAGCCCGACGCAATCGCTTCCTGCGCCGCCAAAAACATATCGGTTTGGTCTTTAATGGGCGAATGCCGCACAACCTTGACGCCTTGCGGCACATAGCCGAGCGAATCAAAATCGCCGACCGCCAAATCGGGCTTGACACCGATTTGCTCCAAATACCGTAAGCCACCGTCCACCGCAATCACGACATCACCCGATTTCGGTTGAAATCGGGTCGGCGAAAAGTCGCCTGCGCCGACAATCCATGCGCAACTCATTTCAAATAAGCCTCCAATCGGTAAATCGGGAAACCCTGCGAGGCAAAGCGATGCTCGTATTCGGTTTCGATGTTGCCATCAAAGCCGCTGTTATGCAAGTCCAGCGACACATTTTTCAGCGCAAAGCCGAAGTGAGTGAGCTGTTCAACGGAGTATTCAAAGAAGTGCATATTGTCCGTTTTTTGGTGGATTTCCGCACCGGGCTTGAGCAGGACGGCATAGCTTTTCAGAAAGCGTTCGTTGGTCAAACGGTGGTTTGCGTAGCTGTTTTTCGGAAACGGGCAGGAAAAATTCAAATAGATGCGCTCCACTGAAGCGGGACGCAAAAACTTTTCCAAATATTCCGCACCGCCGTGGAGAAAGCGAACATTCGGGATGTTTTCGTTTCTTGCGCTTTCGCACGCCATGACAATGACATTTTTGCTCTTTTCCAATGCCAGCACATTGACATTCGGGTTGGCCTTTGCCAGCTCGCACGCAAAACGACCCTTTCCGCAGCCGACCTCCAGCACAACGGGATTGTCGTTGCCGAACAGTGCGGCGAGGTCAATGTATTCCTTTTCTTTGATGGAGGTGAGATAATTGCGGTCGTCACACCTCATGACAAACAGATAGTCGGTGCATTGCTCCAGGCGTTCGTCTAAATATTTTTTCTTTCTCATTCTCATGGGGAATTACCTTCCTCTTCAAACTCAAAAAACTGTACCCGGTGTGAATTTTCCGGATACAGTTTGTTTGTTATTGCTCTTCTTCGTTTTCCGCTTCTTCCATCGGATTTTTTTCCAAAAAACTGTTGAGCATTTCCGCCAAACTGCGAACCTCGTTGACGGTTCGGGCTTTCATCAGTGCTGTCTGCGCTTTTTCCAGCTTGGCGGCAAGCGTCAACGCCTCCGCCTTGCGGCGAGCATCGGCCTCTACCTTTTGAATAACCCGGGCAACCTCGTTGACCATATCGGATGTGGCTTGAATGCCGTCGGCTGCGGAACCGGGCTTGGCTTTCAGCTTTTCCAATTCGGCAACCGCCGCCTCGTATTTGGCTTTGTAGCCGTCGTCCGGTTCGGCTTGATGGGTGAGAGCATCGTAACGGAGCTTTTTCAAAGCACCGGAAAGCGTTGTGCAGTCGGCAACGGCACGGTCCCTCTCCTGTGTAACTTTGGTCAGCTGTTCACAAACCGTGTCATATTTTTTTTGTAAAACCTCGCAGCCATCCCGAAGCTCTTGCTCAACCTTTTTTGCATAGTCGATGTAATCATCAACCTCACGGTAGTTGTAGCCACGGAAAGAAGTCGAGAATACGGCGGAATCTTCCATCAGTTCATCACCCTTATCACGGTAAGTTCAAAAATCAGTCGTTGTAGAACTTGAAATCGTTTGCCTTTGCCCACTCGAAGAAAACACGCAGGGATTTCAAACGCTGGGGATTCAATGAGTGAGCACCTCTTGTGTACCAATTCATGTTGATGCCGCAAAGGCTGACCAAATATTTGGCGCTTGCGCAGAAGCCGGAATCAATGGCGTTGTCGAGCAGACAAATCTGTTGATGGGTCTTGTTGGCGGCCTCACGGTCGTTCTGCACGAAGAACTCATCGTACATTTTGCCGAACAGATAAGCACCGCAGGAGGTCGGGGTAGCCACAACACCTCTTGCGCCGGATTCATAAGCTTCCATCAAATAGGGGATGTTTGCCTGAAGAACGGCGGAATCGCCCTGAACGGCAATCTTTTCACGAATCATTTCAATGCGGCTGGTGGTGTCTTTAATGGCGACAACACGGCCGGCGTTGACAAGCTTTTCGTAGCAGTCGGCAGCCATCAAATGGGGCTGGTCGCCGGGGAATTCGTAGAGCATGACGGGCAGAGTGGTCTGTGCGCTCAATTCGGAAATGTATTGGAACAAACGCTCGGAATCGTTGCCGAAGCCTTTGGTGATGAACACAAGGGCATCAACACCGGTCTGCTCCATGGCTTTAACTTCTTCCACCTGTGCGAACCAAGACGGCTCAACATTGGCGGTTGCAACAACGGGAACACCGTTGGCGTGCTGCACGGCAAGACCGGCGAGCTTCAAACGCTCTGCCAAGGTCAGCTCTTTCATTTCGGAGCTGCCGCAGCAGGCGAACAGGTGCTGAACACCCTGACGGGACTGCCATTCAACATATTCTTCATAGACCTTGAAATCAATGGTGCGGTCTTCGTGGAACGGAGTGAGCAAGAGTGAGTAAACGCCCTTGTTATCGAATGTTTTTGACATAAAAAAAGCCCTCTTTACTGTTGTTTTTCCCAAGTATAGCACATAACGGCGGTAAAAATCAACAATTCGAGAGCTTTTCTTCTTATTATTTATTTATCCATGCATTGCACAGTAAATGTAATCGGCGTTTTCCCAGTTCAGCTTGGTGAGCGTGTTGCCTGTGCCGATTTCGCTTGATTGCGTAACACGGAACCCCGTGCTCGTCAGCTCAATGCCGGAGGAGGACAGCGTTTGCCCTGCCATACCGCACAGGCAAATCAATTGAGACGGATCGGAAGATAAATTGTAAAACGGCGGATATACGGCGGGAAACACCAGCACGAATTTCGGGCGGTAACCCAAGCTGACCGTGCGGCTTCCGTTTCCCGTGCCTGAGTAGTAGCCGATTTCCAGCGGACTGTTCCAATGCGCCTTGTCCTGCGTGGTGACATGAATATCGGTGTTTTCCAAATGCGAACGGCAGAACATGGTTTTCGGCATGAAAGCGGCATATTGAACGGCGGCGGATTCCGCAGGGCAGAACTGTGCTTGAATATCAATCCAGCTTTTCATAACGAAAGCGTCGGTGTCACGGTCGGCTGCAATGCTCTCACAGCCCGATTCCGAAATGTTAAAATCGCTTTTGAAGTTCAGGCAGTCGACAATTTTGGTGAATGCCGTATGACAGGCGGTGCCGCCTGCGGAATAAGGCACATGAATTGAAACACGAATCCGAACCTTTGCCAAACGGCAGTATTCATCGGGCACTTGCTCGCCCTCGCTGTTTTCGGTGAAAAAGTCGGAAATGCGCACATTGTCCAAGCCGACGGCAACGATGGTCTGACGCAGAGGAATCGCTTTCGGAATGGCGGGAAACTCGGTGAGAAAGGTGACATCGGTAAAGGTGTCGGTTTGGTTGCTCAGCCAGGTTGCAATCTCCGCGGGCATTGCACTAATGGAATCAATCATAAATTCACCTCCGTAATGGTTCGGATAATCGCCCAAATGTAGAACACCTTGTCACTTTGATACACTTTTTCGGCACGGTCGATTTGATAATGCACCGAATCGGCGCAAAGGTAGCTCCCCGAGGGAAGCGCACACAAATCGGGTTCGGGCGGACCGAGGTAGAGGTAGTGACCTTGGCTGTTAAAGCCGATTTCGGTGTTGATTCCGTCCAAGTACATCTTGTTTTTGTAGCGCAGCGGCTGAATGAAGGCCTTGTAGGCGTTGAGCACATTTCCGTTTGTGTCGCAAAGCTCAATCGGTCGTCCGAAAGGAGCAAAAAGGTCATTGTTCATTGTGTCACACCTGCCTGAAAAGAAAATCGGTGTCGGTGAGCAAATCGGCAGCCTGTGCAAAGCTTTCGTCCCGCACCTTGGCGGCAAATTCCACGGTTGCGCCGGGGGAACGGCTCACGGTGACATCGCCTGCCTTGAAAGAGGTTGTGCCGTTTCCGTCGGCGAGCTGACGCAGAGCCAGGCGGTAATACGCAAGCCCTGCAGCGGCTTTTGCTACACGGATGTTGTTTTCATCATTCGGTGAGCGCAGTCGGCTTTTCACTTCGTCCAAGCAAAGCTCGCAAAGGGACAGAGCGTTTTCTGCCCCTTTGCTGTCAAGCGTGACAAGCTGCCGAAGGTGATTTAATACAGTCTGACGGCTTATCATAGCTTGTCCTCCGCTTAAACGGTCAGCACATGGGATGCGTCCGTGAAGATTTTGGCAAAGCCGGCAATACACACTTCGTTGAAAATGCCGTTTGCTACGGCATTGGGAGGAAAGCATGAACAGCATCCATGTGAATTTCAGCGATTCAAGAGCACAGTTTGAGGTCAATCAAGGCGAACACAACATCAACACGCTTGTGTTCGCAGTCCCTGCCGACTTCATCGGAGCAGATTATGTTAACGCCGAATTCAAAAAATCGGACGGCACGACCGATGTGGTTGAACAGCTGACCCCGAGCGGAGGCACGGTGTCGGTTCCGCTCACACAGAACCTTGTCGACACAAGGGGAACGCTGAGCGTTCAGCTTGTTGCCTATGCCGTGAACGGCACGGAAATTGAGCAAATCGCAAAAAGTCCAATCGTAATCGGCGTCGTCAGGGTATCGCTCAATGCCCTGCATGATAAGACCGCTCCCGGGTTCCTCGAGCGGCTCGTTGCGTTTGTTGATGACTGCACCGCCAAGCTTGCCGAGCTGTTGGCGGCAAAGCACAGCCACAGCAACAAGTTAACGCTTGATTCGGTGGATTCGCAGACGCTTTCGGACTTGTCGGCAAACACCTCCGCCCGCCACACGCACGGCAACAAAGCTACTATTCTTGACAAGCTTACGACGAATGCCGGTGCAGTCATCGGCGTTGGCTCGGACAGTCGCACGGTTCTGTCATTTGACGGTTCGGCGCTTCGGTTTGTCGGTGAAGGCGGTGTCGTGAGGAATGTTGAAACCGTCACGGTTGGCGGTCAGACATTTCTGCGCCTTTGGTTCGATTACGGCGCCAATGTCGAATTCGAAATCGGAGCCGGTAACAGCTACAACCGTCCTGCGTTTATCGACATCCCCGTTTCGACTGCTACCGCATCCACGGTGACGGTCGGAACGGAAAGCGTGACCGGCACGGAAA
>DNXM01000012.1:233-3127 GCA_003505905.1 Oscillospiraceae bacterium | reverse complement strand
GGCAGATTTTGCCGAATTTTTCATAATAATAGAGCTGGCTGTAAAGAGCCTGACGGGCAAAGCTTTCACCCGAGGGCATATTGCAGTCGGGCTGAACCCACCAGCCGTTTACAGGGAACCAGCGACCGTCCTTGACGGCCTTTTGGATTTCGGCAAACATATCGGGGTCAAGCTCCTCCACCCATTTGTAGTAGGCGGCGGAGGAGCAGGTGAAAACAAAATCGTCATATTCGTTCAAACGGTCCAGAGCGGAACGGAAGGTTTGCAGAACTTCGTTGCAGCCTTCCTGCCAGCGCCAAAGCCAAATGGGGTCGAGGTGTGCATTTCCGATTAAATGGATATTGTTGTACATCTTCGTTTCTCCTTAATCCTCAATAAATCCGTAGTAAATGCCAATCCAGTAGGCAAAGGTGTAGACATAACAGCTTTCTACATAGCTGACTCCGCCGGAATCCTCTTCGCAGAAGCACCACGGATTGCGGTCGTATTTGGCAATAAAATGCTCATCTGGCTCGAGCAGGAAAGAGGTTTCCTCGTAGCCGCCCCAACGGATTTTCTTGGCAATGTCAAAGCGTGCACCCAAGCTGACGCCTGCCGCCAAACGGCTCATATTGGTTCTTTCAAACCATTTTGCGTTGGCTTTCAGGTCAATGGTGTCACGGCCGCAGCACAGAGCATAGGGGTATTCATAACCCGGGCAGCATTCACGGCAAATCGTGCCGTACCAAGAGCGGAAGCCTGCCAGATATTTTTCACGCAGGTCTTTATCTTCTTCTAAATCAATCAGCGCCCAAAACGCCGCCACGCACAGCATATTATCGCCGTACATCAATTCGCTTTCCACATCGCCGTCTGCAAGCAGAGAAGCTTGGAAGGCACGGTCATAGTGCTTGGCAGGCAGGTCGGCATAGCCCATATCCAACAGCTTTTGATATTCTTTCTGCCACTTGTCGTAGTCGCCCGTGACAGACTGCGTGACCTTTATGTACATCAGCACTTCTGCGGCATTGAGCGGAGCGTCCGGCCAGCCGAATTCGGTGGCGAAATAGCGCAGACTCCATTTTGCCCAGGTGGTCGGGTTTCCGTCACATTCCATCAGCTCATAGCCGTTGGTGACAATGTGTTCCGCCAAGCCTGCGGCGGACTGTTTGAGCAATTCGTCAAGCTCGGGGTCGCCCTCGCCGAGGAATTTGTGGGCAAAATAAATGTGCAGGAAGTGCAGGGAAATTTCATCACTGCTCGTGTCGCCCTTGTAAATCAGACCGTCATCCTCATAGCCTTTTTCGGTATAGAGCTTGCGCAAACGCTCGGGAATGGGTGTGGATGCGTCGATTTCTTTGTTGGCAAGATTTTTTCTTTTGGAGAAGCTTGTTTCCAAACAAACGGCTTTGTTGCCGTTCAAACGGTAGAAAAGTCCGTCATCGGGCACGGGTTCATCGGGGGCAAGGTAGCTTCTTGCCACAAAGCCGTTTCCTCGTTTGGAAATGTGCATGAGCAACAAGCAAGCTTCACAAGCACGGGTGGCAACCTTACGAGCCTGTTTGGTTTCGGGGTCATCTTCGCCCTTTTCACGCTTCAAAACGGCATAGTGGAAAATTTCGCCGATGGCAAAGCCGGCGGTGAAGTCACCGTCGTTGTCGGAATGACCGTAGGGCACGGCGGAAGAAATATCACGGGCAACGGCAAGCTTTTTTTGGCTGACCATACCACGGCGGTCAACGGCTTTGAGTGTTTCGTCAAGCAGGGCGTATGCCTTTTCACGGGGCGAAACGACTTTCATTTCAACATGAACCACACCGCTTTTGGTCAAAACCCAAACGCCGTTTTCGTTGTCGGAAAGCAGTGCCTGAACATGATTATCCGGCAAATAGCGGTTGGCGGAAAAATACATGACCTTGTCTTCTTCGTCGTGTGCATCGGGGAACCAGCGGGTCAATCCACCGTTTGAGCCGAGCCAAAGTGCGCCGTCACCGCCCCAAGCGGAACAGGTGTAATCTTTTTTGCGTGAAGGGAGCGGAACACGAATGCCAGACAAATCCGGCACGGCACATTCGGCAGTGAATAAAGCCGAAGGCACGGCAGGATCGTCTTTTTTGAAAAAGGTACAAAAGCGGTTCGGGGTACTGCGTAATTTAACAGACTGTATCATTGGGTACTCCTTTATCTTGATACTGAAAACAATTCAGCCGTTTTACAGGTAATTCTATTATATAGGAACGAACTGCTTATTTCAAGTGTTTTGTCGGCTATTTTCCGCTTGTTCCTCAAACGGTTCAATTCCTCCGCTGAGTAAAGTTTGAAAACAGAAATCCCGAAGCTGTGTTTCAAAGCGAATGCCCTCAATGTGCAGGTACCGAATTTGTGCATAATCGTAACTGCTCAAAAGCCGTTCAAAGTAGTCATCGGAATGCGAGGCAATGAGAAAATCGTCATCCTCCGTGCGGGATAGCACAATCAGCGTGTGGTAAAATCTGCCTTCCTCATTGCCTAACTGAATCACATCGCCGGGAACGATTCGCTCGGGGGAAACCTCGGCGGCAAACGGTCCGACACCGTTGTTTTTTGTGATGAAATCATAGAAGTATTCCACACCGCTCCAGGACGGCGTGCGGTCGTTAGAAGAAATGTAATACCAGCCGTAAACAGGGGTATAATTCATAACACAGCTTCCCGCAAAGATACATTGGGAAACGAAATTGGTGCAGTCACCGCCGATGCCGTTGAAGCTGAAAAACAATGGGTTTCGGTCTAATGCCCACCGACGGGCATAGGTCAGTGCGTGGTCACGGTTATACTCCTTGATAACTAACATTTTTTCTGCCTCCTTTGCCTGCATAATATGATGATTTTTCGTTTTGGTGCTTGTATGTGTACGGGCATTTTGTTATAATACA
>DNXM01000012.1:0-185 GCA_003505905.1 Oscillospiraceae bacterium | reverse complement strand
CTTTACGAGAACTATTTTGAAAGGAACTCAATAATATGAAAAACGCAAAACGAATTCTTGCACTTCTCTCGGCGGCTGTGATGCTTTTCGGCTTCGCCTCCTGCAAAGGCAACGATGAGCCGACCGCAACATCCGCTCCTGCCGCTTCTGCTGCCGTGACGGAAACGACAACGGCAGAAGAAACC
>DNXM01000224.1 GCA_003505905.1 Oscillospiraceae bacterium | reverse complement strand
GAGTATTTAATTTCAGTGCAGGACCGTCCATGCTTCCCGAGTCCGTACTCAACCGTGCGGCTGCGGAAATGTTGGATTACAAGGGTAGCGGACAGTCTGTTATGGAAATGTCCCATCGCTCGAAGGTTTTTGAGGAAATTATCCACGAGGCAGAAGCCCTCTTCCGTGAGATTCTCAACATTCCCGATAACTACAAGGTTCTCTTCCTTCAGGGCGGCGCAACCACTCAGTTTGCGGCTATTCCGCTGAATCTTATGAACAAGAACGGAAAAGCCGACTATATTTTGAGCGGTCAGTTCGCCACCAAAGCGTACAAAGAGGCTGCCAAGTACGGCAATGCCCGTGCGGCCGCAAGCTCCAAGGAGGACACCTTCTCCTATATTCCGCGCTTGGAAAAGAAAGATTTTGACCCCGAGGCAGACTATGTTTATATCTGCTATAACAACACCATTTACGGTACGACCTACCACTATATTCCCGACACGGGCGATATTCCGTTGATTGCGGATGTGTCATCCTGCTTCCTGTCCGAACCGATGGATGTGTCCAAGTTCGGCATGATTTACGGCGGTGCACAAAAGAACATCGGTCCCGCAGGCCTTACGGTTGTGATTATCCGTGAAGATTTGGTCGGCAATGCAAGAGAGATTACGCCGTCCATTTTGGATTATCAGCAGCAGGTGGATAACGAATCCATGCTCAACACACCGCCTTGCTATTCCATCTATATGTGCAAGCTTGTGCTCGAATGGATTAAGAGCATCGGCGGCTTGGAAGCAATGAAGGAGCGCAATGTCGCCAAGGCAAAGCTGCTTTACGATTATTTGGATTCCTCCAAGCTGTTCAAAAACGGTGTCAAAAAAGAAGACCGCTCCATGATGAATGTGACCTTTGTCACGGGAAACCCCGATTTGGACGCCAAGTTCGTCAAGGAAGCTGCCGAAGCGGGCTTTATCAACCTCAAGGGGCACCGCTCCGTCGGCGGCATGAGAGCGTCCATCTACAACGCAATGCCGTATGAGGGCGTTGAAAAATTGGTTGCGTTCATGAAAGAGTTTGAGAGCGCAAACGCATAAATTTACTGTAAGTGCGAAAGGCAGTTGTTTTTCATGTATGATATTTTAACCTTAAACAAAATCGCAACCTGCGGAACTTCTTTGTTTTCCGACGCTTATGCCGTATCGGATGCCTGTGACAAGCCCGATGCCATCATGGTGCGTTCCGCCGCCATGCATGACATGGACTTTGCGGCAAACACGCTCGCCATTGCAAGAGCCGGTGCCGGCGTGAACAACATTCCGTTGGATAAATGCACGGCGGCAGGCATTGCCGTGTTCAACACACCGGGTGCGAATGCCAATGCCGTCAAAGAGCTGGTCGTTTGCGGCTTGTTCTTGGCTTCCCGTAAAATTCCCGCCGCCATGAATTGGGTGAACACACTCAAGGGTGAGGGCGAAAATGTGTCCAAGCTTGTCGAAAAAGGCAAGTCACAGTTTGTCGGTCCCGAAATCAAGGGCAAGACACTCGGCGTCATCGGTTTGGGCGCCATCGGTGCTTTGGTGGCGAACGCCGCCGTTTCACTCGGCATGAAGGTTGTCGGCTATCTCAACCCGGAATTGACGGTGCGCAATGCACTTGCCATTTCGCCCGAGGTTGTCATGGTGGACAGTGCCGAGGAGGTTTATGCCTGTGCCGATTACTTAACGCTTCACATCCCCTGCATTCCGAGCACAAAGGGATGCATCAATAACGACACCATTGCAACGATGAAGGACGGTGTTCGCATTCTCAACTTTGCGAGAGGCGAGTTGGTTGATAACGCTGCCATTTTGTCCGCATTGGAAAGCGGAAAAGTTGCCGCCTATGTGACCGACTTCCCGACCGATGACCAAATCGGCAATCCCGGCGTGGTTGCGATTCCTCATTTGGGTGCTTCTACGCCCGAATCCGAGGATAACTGTGCGGTTATGGCGGCACAGGAATTGATTGCCTACCTGGAAAAGGGCGAAATCGTCAACTCCGTCAACCTGCCCGAAATGAAGCTTGCCGCCCCGAAGGGTAAGCGCATTTGCGTGATTCACGAAGAATCCGCTTTGGCGAATGTCATTGCTTCGTTCGGCACAAACGCAATGAATGTTGCAACCGCTTCCCGTAAAGGCATCAGCTACACCGTAGCCGATTGGAGCGGTGACGAAGCCGGCATCCAAGCAGACGGTGTGTACCGTGTGCGTGTCATCGGCTGAGCCGTTTTTGCGAACGGAAAAAGTAAAAGTGAAAGGTACTTGTGTTGAGGATGTTCAGCACAAGTACCTTTTTTAATGAAACCGTTCGGTCAGTTTTTTTAATTCTTCCGTTTTTTCGGCAACACGGTGACGGAATCCCGGGTTGACCCGAAAGAAACGGATTGCCTTTCGCTTTTGCTTTTTAACTTTTTTGTTGAGCGGTGTGCCGAGTGGATTGGACATGAACAGTTTGTGACTGTGTTCAAAAACCGCTTCGAGTTGCTCCCGTATTTCGGCGGATAATTCGCCGGCTACCTCCGAGGTTTTGCTCTTGGTTTGTTCCTTCAGCTTTTTTATTTCTACGGTCAAAGAGTCAATTCGCACGGTCAGCTTGCGTAAATCGGCTGTTTTTTGCACCGTCAGAACCAAGTCAATGAGAAAAACGAAAAGCGTAATTCCCGTTATCAGTGCACGACGAAACGGAGAAAGGGAAAGAAGCAAAGAGCTGACGGTCGGGTCAATCCAATATAAAAAGATGAGTGTTGCGCCGCCCCAATACAGTGTGTGCGACAGGCAAATGCGCCCTTGCAGGTTGAACTTTTTCTCGGAATAATCCCACCATCGTGCGTGAAACAGTTTTTCCATGAGCAGACTGGTGAAGAATTCCAACACATCGGCGAGCAGAGCACCAAGCAAAAAGGTGAGCAGGGGAGTTAAATAAAATCGGTGAAAATAAATCGGCAGTTCGGCAAACCGCCCGAGCGCCACCTTCAGCATAACCGCCCCCGAGCCGTAAATCGGGCAAAGCGGACCGTACAAAAAGCCGCGGTTCACCCATTTTTTCGGCTTCACCGAACAGTAGCAGGATTCGACAAACCAGCCGACAGCGCTGTATAGAAAAAAGGATAAAACATAAAAGATAACGGTTTCGGTCATTTTTGAATCGCCTCGGTTTCGTTGATTCGATCAATCATCTCCTGCATTTTCGTTCGGCGAGCAGGAGTTTGTGAATAGTATAACTCAAACGAGGCGCAGATTTTGTCGGCGATTGTCAGCGCATAGCCTTCGGCATATTTCGGCGGAATGATTGTGAGCGGCCACATATGGCGCAGAATGGCATTTTCCGTTCGTTTGTCTAATTCTTTTCCGCAGAGAAGCTTTGCGTTGACGAGTGCAAAACGGGGATGACGCAAGCCGTGCGGACGGTGCGACCAATCCCCGTCATGCCAATCGTAGTAAAACAAATCGTGCAGCATGGCGGCTTTGACGGTGCTTTCTCGGTCGATGCCCCAATGCTCGGCAATTTTCGAGCTGAGGTAGGCAACGCTGAGGATGTGCGTGATGCGGTTGATATCATTGTGCTGAATGTATTGCCCGAGCGATTGAAATTCGGGTGTGTCGAAAATCGGCTTTGCCGTTTGGAAAAACGCATCCTGAAACAGCTTTTCCGAACGGGAAAAGGCATAGTACTCTAACAGACGGTTCATGCTTTTCGCCTCCTGATTTAGTCCTATGATAGGCTTATGAATCGGGCTTTTCAACCTTCTTTGCCGAATCTTAATAAAATTGACGGAATTCTTTGAATATTTTCCACCGAAAAAGGCTGATATAACCGCAGACTTTTCCATTTGTCGATGCCGAAACCTTGTGGCGACTTCTCAAAGTAAATTCC
>DNXM01000201.1:5453-7883 GCA_003505905.1 Oscillospiraceae bacterium | reverse complement strand
CGCCCATGGCAATTCCGACATCCGCACGGGTGAGCACAGGCGCATCGTTCATGCCGTCCCCGACAAAGGCGAGCGTTGTATGCGGCGGCTTTTGCTTGAGCAATTCTTCCGCTTTTTCCACTTTATCACGGGGGAAAAGCTTGGTGAAAACCTCGTCGATGTTCAGTTTCGACGCAACCTCCTGCCCAATCTCATCGGCATCGCCTGTGAGCATTACCGTTTTCGTCACACCGATTTTTCTCAATTTCTCAAGTGCCTGCACCGATTCGGGCTTAATCTCATCGGACACCACAATGTGCCCGACATATTCGCCGTCAACTGCCATATGCACCGTTGTGCCGACATGATGACACGGATGCCACGGCAAACCCAATTCATCCATCCACTTGTCGCTTCCGACACAAACCATCTGCCCGTTCACAACGCCTCGCACACCACGCCCTGCCAGCTCTTGAACCTCACTCACCTTTTCCTGCGCCACTTCGCACGCTTGCACAATACAGCGAGCTACCGGGTGATTGGACACCTGCTCGAGTGTCGCCGCCAAGGACAGCATCCTTTTTTTGTCCATTTTGTCGGCGTGAACCGCCGTCACATGAAACACGCCCTTCGTCAGCGTTCCCGTTTTGTCGAACACGACCGTTTGCGTTTTGGCAAGCGCATCCAAAGCACCGCTTCCCTTGAACAATATGCCGTGCTTCGATGCCGCCCCGATGCCGCAAAAGTAAGTCAGCGGAACGGAAATAACCAAGGCACACGGGCAGGAAACAACCAAAAACACGCACGCTCCGGAAAACCATTCGGCAAAATCTTTTGTGATAAGGCTCGGCACAATTGCCAACAGCAACGCCAAGCCAACTACGCACGGGGTATAGATTTTGGAAAAGCGGTGAATGAAGTTTTCGCTTTTTGTCTTTTTGCTTTCGGCATACTGCACAAGCTCTATCACCTTGTTGACGGTCGACTGCCCGAACGCTTTCGTAGCCTGCACACGCAAAACACCGCTTAAATTCACACAGCCGCTATTCACATCATCCCCGTTCGCCACCGCAACCGGGCAAGATTCGCCCGTTAGAGAAGAAGTGTCTACCGTTGATTCGCCTGAAAGCACCACACCGTCCAGCGGAATTCGCTCGCCCGGACGAATCTCAATCACTTCCCCGATGTTTACCGCCTCGGGCTTGACCGATTCAACTGTTCCGTTGCGCACAACCCATGCCGCATCCGGGCGAAGTGCCATCATTTGCGCAATCGCCTTACGGCTTTTTCGGAAGGCGTAGCCCTCAAACAATTCACCGATTCGGAACAACAGCATAACCGTCACCGCCTCGAGGTAATCGCCCAAAACAACGGCACCCGTCGAGGCAACGCTCATCAAAAAAGCTTCGTCAAACAATTCGCCGTGGAACAGATTGTGAAGCGCTTCAACATATATTTCATAGGAAATCAGCCCGTAGGGAAGCAGCCACAACAGCAGCACGCCCCACGAGGGCAGATTCATAAAATGAGTCAGCACTAAAATGCCGAGCGACAGCACCGCCGTCACAATCATTTTCGCAATGCTTTCTTTCGGGTTTTCTTCGTGCTCGTGGTGATGTTCCTTTTCACTCACAAAAATCACTCCTCAATATGCTCCAAGCCCATGCCGATTATCGTTCGCACATGGTCATCCGCCAGCGAATAGACCACATTTTTGCCTTCCTTTCGCCCGATAACCAGCTTGTTTGTGCGCAAAATACGCAGTTGATGCGACACCGCCGTTTGCGACACATTTAAAAGCTTCGCTATATCGCACACGCACAACTGCGTTTCAAACAGCGCATACAGAATTTTGACACGGGTCGAGTCGCCGAACACCTTGAACAGCTCCGCCAAATCATACAATGTTTCCTCCTCCGGCATTTCGGCAAGCACCGCTTCCGCCGTTTCGTTGCGGACACAATGGATTTCATCGATATCCCGTCTTTCGTCTGTCATATCGGAACACTCCTTCATATGTTTATCTGTTCATATGTTATATCTTTCTCAAAAATCTGTCAAGTATGCAAAAGAAAAATCGGCTTCTCTTTCGAGAAACCGATTGAACGGATTGCTTACTCTTCTTCCAATGGCTCTTGTCCCCAAAGCATACGCTCATAATCGAAATCATGCTCTTCTTCGGGCACCTCGCAAACAGCCTCCGCCTTGTGTGCCGTCATCCAAATGGATGGTGTTATACGCAAGGTATAACCGCAACCGCTTGGGGTCAGCCATTCGTGTGCCTGCGCTTCGGGAATGGCGTAACGGGACATCAGCTGCATAATCACGCCGCCATGCGTAACAATTGCGGTTGATTCAATGCCCGATTTCAGCATTCCGTCCACGATTTTTTCAAAGCCCTCACAAATGCGTTTGCCAAAGGCGGCGTTGCTTTCGCCGAACGGCGGGGCG
>DNXM01000201.1:3485-5420 GCA_003505905.1 Oscillospiraceae bacterium | reverse complement strand
TCGACACCCTCTTTTCCTGCCAGCCAGTCGGCAAACAACGGATGATTTTCCAATTCGTCTGCCGTTTTGCCGTCAAATGAGCCGAAATCGTACTCAATCATGTCCTCCATCGGGATAATTTCTTTGTCGGGATAAATCATTTTTGCCGTGTCCATACAGCGTTTGAGCGGACTGCTGAACACCACCTGCGCTTTGGGATAACGGTAAGAGGCAATCAAATCCTCGAGCTGATTGCGCCCCTCTTCGCAAATCGGAACATCCGAATGTCCCAAATAGCGACCCTCCAAATTTTCTTTTGTTAAGGCATTTCTGATAAAGGTAATGGTATAGCTTTTCATGGTTTTCTCCGAATATATCTTTTCTATTGACTTTTTTTGGGCACACTGTTATACTATCTGTATTCTTTATTGTGAGGTGTCGGTATGTCGACCGTTTTTGCTTCCCGCATTACTTCCCTGCGTAAGGAACGCAACATGAGCCAAAAGGAAGTGGCATTGAGCTTGGGCATTTCACAGGCCTTGCTCTCGCATTACGAAAAAGGCGTTCGGGAATGCGGGCTTGACTTTGTGCTCAAATGCGCCGATTTTTACGGTGTCACCACCGACTATCTTTTGGGGCGGCAAAACAGCAAATACGGTCTGCGCTTCAATTTTGAAAACCCCGAAACCGTCAACTCCATTGAACACGCCGAGGTGCTGGATATGCAAACCGTGCTTTTGTGCGCCAGCTATTTGAGCGAAAAGTTCGTCATCACCGACCCGATTTTAGGGGATAAAATGCTGTGGTCCTATGCACTGACACAATACAAAATCTTGGTCACGGCGCTCCAATCGGGGCGTTTGAACCCCAAAGCGTTCACCTATTCCTGCCGCTATAACGACACCATGTTTCAACAGGTTGTCGACGGCATTTGGAACAGTATGTTCCGCCGCAGGCAGGCACTCTCCTACGATTACAACAGCGGTGCGGAAACCATTCCGCACTTCATGAATATGTTGATGGAAAGTGTCGAAAGCTATGTCTGCGAAATCGTCAAAGACCACATCAGCACAAGTGTCAAATAAGGTTTGGCATCAAGCCTTACGCATCTCACACCGATAACCAAAGCAAGAAAGCGGGCGAAAAACGCCTGCTTTTTTATTTGAGCAAGTTCTTGTAAAGGCGAATGTATTCGCTTGCCGAGCTTGCCCAGCTGTTGTCGCATTCCATGGCACGCTTGACCAGCACCTGCCAGCCCTCACGGTTGCGGTAGCCCTCGATACCCCGGCGGATGGCGTGAAGCATATCGTGTGCGTTGTAGTGTGAAAAGGTGAAGCCGTTGCCGATGCCGTCACCGCTGTCCTGAATGGAATCCTTCAAGCCGCCGGTTTCACGCACAATCGGAATTGAGCCGTAACGCAAAGCCACCATTTGCGACAAGCCGCACGGTTCGCTCTTCGACGGCATGAGGAACAAATCGCTGCCGGCATAAATCTTGCGGGCAAGCTCCGGCACAAAGCCGATGTAGACACCGCACTTTTGCGGATAGCGAGCCGCCATTTCGTTAAAGAAGCTCTCATACTGCCAATCGCCCGAGCCGAGCACGGCAAGCTGAACATCCTCCGTGGCAAGCAATTCGTCCAGCACGGCTTTCACCAAATCAAAGCCCTTGTGCGACACCAAACGGCTGACAATGCCGATGACGGGCGTATCGGGGTTCTGCGGCAAATTGAATCGTTCCTGCAATGCCGCCTTGTTTTTGGCTTTGTTTGAAAAATCCTCTGCCGAATAGGGGTACGCAATATCCTTATCCGTCTGCGGATTGTAGTTTTCGACATCAATGCCGTTGAGAATGCCCGACAGCTTAAAGCGGCGCTGTTCGAGAATGTTATCCAAGCCGTGGCTGAACCACGGGTCAAGGATTTCGTTGGCATAGCTCGGGCTGACGGTCGTCAC
>DNXM01000201.1:634-3433 GCA_003505905.1 Oscillospiraceae bacterium | reverse complement strand
ACACATTCGCCGTTTCGATGGCACCCTTCATCAAATTGACACAACCGTTATATTCCACCAAATGCTCCGCTTCTTTGGGCAAGCCGAGCACATCGCCGATAAGCTCCATCCCGTACACACCCTGATACTGAATGTTGTGAATGGTGAACACCGTCTTTATGTTTTCATATTCGGGGCGGTTGGCGTAAAAGGTCGAATAGTAAAGCGGCGTCAAAGCCGTCTGCCAATCGTTGCAATGAATGATGTCGGGCTTAAAGCCGATGTGCGGAATAATTTCAAGCACCGCACGGGAAAAAAACGCAAAACGCTCCGCATCGTCATAATGACCGTAAATGCGGTCACGCTTGAAGTAATACTGGTTGTCAATCAAATAATAAATCACGCCGTTATGGTGCGCTTCAAAAATACCGCAATACTGTCTTCTCCAAGCCACGGGCACGGAAATATGGGTCAGGAATGTCATGGTGTCCTTCAATTCCTGACGAATGGTATCGTAAAGCGGCAAAACCACACGGCAGCCAATCAATCTTTTGCGCAAAGCCTGCGGCAGAGAGCCTGCCACATCTGCCAAACCGCCGCTTGCAATATAGGGCAGAGCCTCACTGGCGGCATATAATACTTTCATAGTGTACCTCCTGTTAAATCACAATGCCTTTGCCGACAAACACGGGGAAGCCTTCTGCGCCGCAGAGTGTTTTGCCGGGCTTGAGAACAACCGATTTGTCGAAAATCACATTTTCCACATGGGCGCCTGCGCCGATGAAGCCATCCTGCATAATAATGGAATTCTTCACGACCGCACCCTTTTCCACGGTAACGCCACGGGCGAGAATACAGTTTTGCACTTCGCCCTTAATCACACACCCGTCGGAAACCAAGCTGTTTTCGGCGTGGGAGTCAATGCCGTAAAGTGCCGGCATATCGTCACGCACCTTGGTGTAAATCGGGCGCTTGCCCGTAAACAAATCGTGCGCATTCTCCGCTTCAAGCAAAGCCATGTTCGCCTCGTAATAAGCGGCGAGCGAATCAATCGCATAGGCAAAGCCCTCGTGCTCCATAGCGCAGATTTTGAGATTTTCGATATTTGCCAAGATAATATCTTCTTCAAAGCTCTTCTTTTTCATGGCGGCGGCATCATTAATCAACCGCTCAAGCAAAGCCTTTTTCATGAAGTAAATGTTGACGGAGTAGTCGCCCTCTTCGCCTGCTTCGCCGAGCATGGCGGAAGTGACAACGCCGTTCCTGCATTCAAACACAAGCGTGCCCTCAATGGCGGGAATCTTGCCGTGCTTGCACAGAACGGTAATATCAGCACCGCTCTTTTCATGGAAAGCGGCAAAATCAGACACAGAAAAGTTCATGACCACATTGCAGTCACTCATCAGCACATATTCTTCGTCGCAGCGTGAGATGAAGTGCATATTGCCCTTGAGTGCTTCGATTCGGCTGTTGAATTTGCCGCTTTCGCCCGTTGCGAAGGGCGGCAGCAAATACATACCGCCGTGCTTACGGGACAAATCCCACGGACGGCCCGTGCCCAAATGGTCCATAAGCGACTGATAGTTGCTCTTGGTGAGCACGCCGACCTTGCCGATGCCGGCATTTACCATGTTGGAAAGCGTAAAGTCAATCAAGCGGTAACGACCGCCGAACGGAACCGAGCCCATAGTACGGGAGTTGGTCAGCTCCGCCAGGCAGGAATCGTATGCGTTGGATTGAATAATACCCAAAATATCATTGGAACGAATCATTTCTTTTCCTCCTCTGCTTCCACAGCGGGAACATCCTCGCCGACCATCGCTTTCGGTGCAACAAAAGCACCCTCGCCGACCTTGACGCCGGCGCCGACCACGGCAACGCCCCATTCGTCACGGTTTGCCATATTTTCGGGCTTTTCGCCGACGACGGCACCCGATTCAATCACGGCGTTTTCCGCTACGATAGCGTACTGAACCACGGCGCCCTTTTTAATCACCGTGCCGGGCATGATGATGGAGGAATCCACCTTTGCGCCCTCTTCGACCTTGACATTGGCAAACAAAACCGAATAGTCAACCTCGCCTGCAATGGAACAGCCCTCGGTAATCATGGAATTCTGCACATTCGCTTTTGCGGAAATGTAGTGAGGCGGTGCGGCGGAAATTTTGGAATAAATGCGCCACGAAGCATCGGACAAATCCAAATCCACGCTCGGGCGAAGCAAATCGAGGTTTGCTTCCCACAGGCTGTCAATTGTGCCGACATCCTTCCAATAGCCGTCAAAATGGTAGGCAAACAGCCGTTCGCCTGCTTGGTGCATGGCAGGAATCAAATCCTTGCCGAAGTCGTTACTCGAGCTTTCGTTGGCTTCATCCGCCAGCAGATATTCCCGAAGCTTTTTCCAAGTGAACACATAAACGCCCATGGATGCCTTGTTGCTGTGCGGCTCTTTCGGTTTTTCTTCAAAGGCGGTGATGGCACCGTTGTCGTCCACCAGCATCAAGCCGAAACGGGATGCCTCCTCCCACGGCACCTCCAACATGGCAATGGTGCAGGCGGCATCCTTTTCTTTGTGGAAGGCGAGCATCTTGGAGTAATCCATTTTGTAGATATGGTCACCCGAAAGGATGCAGACATATTCGGGGTCATAGCGGTCAATGAAGTTGATGTTTTGATAGATGGCGTTGGCGGTTCCCTTGTACCACTCACTGCCCTTAATCTGCTGATAAGGTGAAAGGATATGCACACCGCCGTTTTCACGGTCAAGGTCCCATGCGGCACCGTTGCCGATGTAGTCGTTCAGCTCCAACGGCTGATACT
>DNXM01000201.1:0-574 GCA_003505905.1 Oscillospiraceae bacterium | reverse complement strand
ATGCCGGAATTGACGCAGTTCGACAGCGGAAAGTCGATGATTCTGTATTTTCCACCGTAGGGAACGGCAGGTTTGGCAATATTTTTTGTCAAAATACCGAGTCTGCTGCCCTGGCCGCCGGCGAGGAGCATTGCAATGCATTCTGCTTTCTTTGACATATTTGAACCTCCTTATTTTTGAAGCTTATTCTCACGATAGATATTCAAAACCGTCTTCGTCCATTCCTCCAGCCGATATTCCCGCTCGATTTTTTCGCTCTGTTCGTTCAAACAGGCTTCGCTCGGCGGAGAGGAAAGAATTTGACGGATTTTTTCGGTGAAATCCTCGGCATTTTCGCTCTCGAAATAATTCGCACACGGCAACGCCAGATTTTTATGTGCAGGGATGTCGCTTAACACCAGGGGGATTTTCAGCCAGCCTGCCTCCAGCACCGAATAGGGCAAGCCCTCGCTTCGGCTCGGCGCCAAGAACGCATCGCACAAGCGGAAATAGGTTGTGATATCGTTACGAGGCGGCAGCAGATGAAGCCATGACGGCAAGCACCCGAACCGCTGTGTGATTTTTTGTTTAATCT
>DNXM01000091.1 GCA_003505905.1 Oscillospiraceae bacterium | reverse complement strand
CAGCCGCTTCGCCGTTACGGCGACCATTTTGCCGTGTTTGCAACCGCCTTGGTGTTTGGCTTGGCGCACGGCACGGTGAGCGGTTTTGTGTTTGCCTTTTTTGTCGGCTTGGTGCTCGGCTATGCGGTTTTTTTGAGTGAAAGCCTTTGGCCGGCAATCCTGATTCATTTCTTAAACAATTTATATGCAAGCGGGATTACCGAAATCGGCAACATAAGCGCCAATGCAGCAATTTTGATTAGCAACATTATCGTTTACGCCGGCTTGGTTTTGGGGACAGGTGCGGTTGTAATTCTTGTTTTGACACGTTCGTTGCGTTTTTCGCAGGGCAAAGCAAGGCAACTCGTAAACGGGAAGCGTTTCAAAGGATTTTTCTTATCCGTCCCGATGCTTATTTCCGTTGCGGTGTTTTTGTTTTTTATTGCTATTGTCAACATCAAATGACAAAAGAACCAAAACGAAAGGATTTCCCTATGACCCAAGAAGAGTATATGAACCGTGCGCTTGAATTAGCAGAAGAAGCGTACAGGCTTGACGAAGTGCCGGTCGGTGCCGTTGTGGTGCTGGACGGACAAATTGTCGGCGAAGGATATAACCGCCGTGAGCTTTCCCGTAATGCACTTTCCCACGCGGAGCTTGACGCCATTGATGCGGCTTGCCGCCGAATCGGCAGTTGGCGATTGTCCGAATGTGAGCTTTATGTTACCCTTGAGCCGTGCCCGATGTGCGCCGGTGCCATCATCAATTCCCGTATCAAAAAAGTGGTGTTCGGAGCATACGATAAAAAATCCGGTTCCATGGGCAGTATATTGAATTTGTGTGACTTTCCGTACAACAGCAAGCCGCTCATTCAGGGTGGCTTTATGCAGGAAGAATGTGCCGAAATCTTAACTCGCTTCTTTGCCGAATTGCGTGCAAAAAAGTTTGCCAAAAAGAGGGGAACAGACAATGTATCTGCACCTGGGGCAGGACACGGTGATAACGCTTGAGAACATTCTCGGCATTTTTGATTTGGAAACAACCACCGTTTCCAAGGCAACCCGAACCTACTTGGCGAAGGCAACCAAACAGCATCGGGTGGTAACTGTCAGCAGTGAATTGCCCAAATCGTTCGTGGTGGTTCGCAATGACAGTGGTGAAACAACCGTATATGTTTCACCGATTTCTCCCTCGACCTTGCTTAAACGCAGTCGCACGGGAATCAGCGGAATTAAATGAAGGAGGAGCTTGACAGATGGATACACAGGGGACGAACAACACCGACGGCTTTGTCGATTTGGTGCCGGAAGAGGATATTGAAGTAATGGACACTGCCGTTTCGGAAGAATACGGAGCAGGTCAGATTCAGGTGCTCGAAGGCTTGGAAGCGGTTCGGATGCGCCCGGGTATGTATATCGGTTCAACGGGACCGAGGGGTTTGCACCACTTGGTCTATGAAATTGTCGACAACTCCATAGATGAGGCCTTGGCAGGCTTCTGCACCCATATTGAAGTCGAGATTGAGCCGGACAATATCATCAGCGTTCGGGATAACGGTCGCGGTATTCCGGTTGACATCAACGAAAAAATGGGCTTGCCTGCCGTAACGGTTGTTTTGACGGTGCTTCATGCCGGCGGCAAGTTCGGCGGAAGCGGCTACAAGGTTTCCGGCGGTTTGCACGGCGTCGGTTCTTCGGTTGTGAACGCTCTGTCCGAATGGTTCATGGTCGAGGTTTCCCGCAACGGAAAGGTTTACCGCCAAAAATTTGAGCGTGGAAATATCATGAGCGATTTGGAAGAAGTCGGCGAAAGCGAAACCACCGGCACCTTCATTCGCTTTAAGCCGGATGCGCAGATTTTCACCGAAACAACCGAATATGACCGTGAGGTGTTGGAGCGCAGATTGCGTGAATCCGCATTCCTCAACGCAGGTCTTTCCATTTCGCTCACCGACCGCCGTGACCCTGAAAATGTGGTGGAGCAGGTGTTCTGTTACGAGGGCGGCTTGAGCTCCTTTGTTGAGTATATTAACGAGAGTCACGGTTTGACACCCATTCAAAATACACCCATTCATTTTTCCACCGTCACCGAGGATAAGAGTGCCGAAATCGCCCTTATGTACAATGACGGATACAATGAAACCCTTTTGAGCTTTGCAAACAATGTGAACACGGTGGACGGCGGTACGCACGAAACGGGCTTCAAAACGGCGCTGACCCGAGTGTTCAATGAATACGGTCGCAAATACGGCATTATGAAAGAAAACGACAAAAACCTTTCGGGCGATGATGTCCGTGAGGGTATTGTTGCCGTTATCAGCGTCAAGCTTACCGATGCACAGTTTGAAGGTCAGACCAAGGGCAAGCTCGGCAACACCGAGATGACGAAATTGGTCGCCGCAACGGTGTATGATAAGCTGATGACCTACTTCGAAGAAAACCCGACGGTGGCGAAAAACCTGCTCGGCAAAGCGTTTGACGCATCCCGTGCCAGAGAAGCCGCTCGTAAAGCCCGTGAAAGCGTGCGCAAGTCCGCTCTTTCCAATTCAAGTGCATTGCCCGGCAAATTGGCGGACTGCACCGACCGCAACCCCGAAAACACCGAGCTTTACATCGTCGAGGGTGATTCCGCAGGCGGTTCCGCAAAAGAAGGCAGAGATAAAAACTATCAGGCAATTCTTCCGCTTTGGGGTAAGATGCTCAATGTCGAAAAGGCAAGACTCGACAAGGTCATCGGCAACGAAAAGCTGACCCCTGTTGTCATTGCGTTGGGCACGGGCATTGACGAAGACTTTGACATAACCAAGCTTCGCTATCATAAAATTATTATCATGGCGGATGCCGACGTTGACGGTGCGCATATCTGCACCCTTTTGCTGACCTTCTTCTTCCGCTATATG
>DNXM01000096.1 GCA_003505905.1 Oscillospiraceae bacterium | reverse complement strand
TTGTTCCTGTGTGCTAATATATATTAAATATATAAATACAGTTAGGAGTGTTCGCTTTTGCAAAGAACCGTTATAGAGCCAAACGGCAAAAGCTTTCAATACTGGAAAGATTTATGGCGTTACCGTGAGTTAGCGCTGAATTTCGCTAAGCGTGATGTGACCGTGCGCTACAAGCAAACCTTCATCGGGTTCGGTTGGTCGATTATCAACCCGATTATCAATATGCTCATCATGACCTTCATTTTCGGCAACTTGGCGGGATTTGACAGCGGCGACCCGAATGCCGCACCCTACAACATCATCGTTTATGCGGGTCTGATTCCGTGGACGCTCTTTTCCCGTTCGTTCACCTTGGCGTCGGGCACATTTGTTACCAACGCCGATCTGATGAAAAAGGTCTATTTCCCCCGTTTGATTTCTCCGCTCGGCTCCTCCATCACTTCGCTGATTGACACCGCCATTTCGTTCGGTGTACTGTTGCTGATGATGCTTTTTTACGGCTATGCCCCGAGCCTGCGTATGCTGTTGGCGCCGATTATGCTGATTCCCATGATGTTCTTGGGAATGTTTTTGGGCTTGTTCACCTCGGTGTTTACCATCAAATACCGTGACTTAATCCAAATTGTTCCCCTGCTCGTACAAATCGGTCAGTATGCAACACCGGTTGCTTATTCCATGAACGACATTCAAACCAAAGTTTCCCCAAAAGCCGCTTTGGCCTTTTTAGTCAATCCCGCTACGGGCTTTGTCAGTGCATTCAAATGGTGCATTATCAAAACGGAAGTTTTCGACTGGAAATCGTTCGCCATCAGCTTTGCTTGGCTGATTATCTTTGTTCCGATTGCAACAAAGCTGTTCCGAAAAGCGGAACGAACCTTTGTTGATATCGTTTAAGGAAGGAGGATTTTCCAATGGAACCTGCCATTAAAGTCGAAGGAATCGGCAAAAAATATGTTATCAAGCATAAAGATAACATGAAATACGATAACAATTTGCAGCATCTTTCCGTCATGGCAAAAAAGCTGATGCATCCCGTAAAAAGCACCTCCAAGGAAGATTTTTGGGCGTTGCAAGACATCAATTTTGAGATTATGCCGGGCGAGAGCATCGGCTTAATCGGCAAAAACGGTGCCGGAAAGTCCACCATGCTCAAGCTCATTTCCCGCATCACGGAGCCGACCACGGGACGCATTGAAATTAACGGAACCGTGTCCTCTATGCTGGAGGTCGGAACAGGCTTTAACCAAGAGCTGACCGGACGGGAAAACATTTATTTGAACGGTGCCATTTTAGGAATGCGACGGACTGAAATCGACAAAAAATTCGATGAGATTGTTGAGTTTTCCGAAATTGACAAATTTATCGACACACCCGTCAAGCGCTATTCCAGCGGTATGTTCGTCCGCCTTGCGTTTGCCGTTGCTTCTCACCTTGAGCCGGATATCATGGTGGTCGATGAGGTTTTGGCTGTGGGTGACAGCCGTTTCCAAAAGAAATGCTTGGAACAAATGGCACAATCCGCACAAACCGGGCGCACCGTTATATATGTCAGCCACAACATGGCAACCATCCGCCAACTTTGCAGCCGAACGATTTTCTTGGAGAAAGGCAGAATCGGCTTCATCGGCAGTGTCGATGACGGCATCGACCATTACCTTTCCAACGGCGGAAAAAACGAGCTGGTTAAAGATGTTTCCGCACATCCCGAGTATTCCTGGACTTCGAACGAAGTACACATGACAAAGGTTGAAATGCTGGATACGCAGGACTGTGTTTATGCCTATGATGAACCCATTAAAGCCCGTGTCACGCTTCAAGCGAAAGCGGATATCAAGCAAATGACCGTGCGTATTGATGTTACCGACCGCAACCACGATTATGTCGGTATGAGCTTTTCCAAGCCGATTGCCGACCTAAAAAAAGGTTGCACCTACGAAATTGAATTTGCCATGGGCGACCATCGCCTCGCTCCCGACTCATATTACGCCTCCGTCACCGTTTCCACGGGAAACAACTTCGGAACCTATTCCAGCTTAGACTTTCTTTCGGATATCATCGCCTTTGATGTGCTCGGCATGGAAGTCAACGGCTTGCGTGAAACCTGGGCACAAGGTTGGGGTCATCTGCACATTCCGCCCGTAGATGTAACCTCTTTCAAACAACTGTAAAGGAGTAAGTTGTATGGAATCGAAAGAATTACTTGAAAATATCATTAAAATTTTAGACGAAAAAAAAGCCATCGACATTGTTGCAATTGAAACCGCCGATGTCACCATCGTGTCCGATTATTTTGTCATCGCCTCGGGTACCTCCAACACCCATGTTCGTTCCCTTGCCGATGATGTTGAGGACGGCATGACCAAGCTCGGCATTGAGCCTGACCACATTGAAGGCAAAGCTACGGGTTGGATTTTGTTGGATTACGGCTCAGTTGTTGTCCATGTTTTCCAAAACGATGCCCGTGAGTATTACAATTTAGAGCGTCTTTGGACAGATGCTCCGCAGGTTGATTTAACCAACCTGCTGCATGAATAAGAATGAAATACAGATAAAGGAACTGATTGAATATGCCCGCAAATTACGATTTTCAAAATGTTGAGAAAAAATGGCAGAAGCAATGGGAGGAAACCGGCGTTTTCCACGCCAAGCAAGATTTTACGCTCCCGAAATACTTCTGCTTGGTTGAATTCCCCTATCCGTCCGGACAGGGTCTGCACGTCGGTCATCCCC
>DNXM01000182.1:6052-7291 GCA_003505905.1 Oscillospiraceae bacterium | reverse complement strand
AACTTTGCAAACTGCGACATGGTCGGTCACACCGGCATTTTTGATGCCGCCGTTGCCGCTGTGGAAGCCGTTGACACCTGTGTCGGCAAGGTTGTGGATGCCGTTACGGCAAAGGGCGGTATTGTGCTCATCACCGCTGACCACGGCAATGCAGACAAAATGATGGAGCAGGACGGTTCTCCGTTCACCGCTCACACCACCTATCCCGTTCCGTTCTGCGTTATCAACTACCCGTGCGAGCTTCGTGAAGGCGGCAAGCTTTGCGACATTGCTCCCACCATGCTCCAAATCATGGGTCTTGAACAACCCAAGGAAATGAGCGGCGAAACGCTGATTAAATAAGAACCAATAAAAAAACAAGGCATCGAGAACCAAACGGTTTTCGGTGCCTTTTTTGCAGCGTGACGCTGCACCCGTTTCGACTTTGGCTCGGTGCCAAAGGCAAACCCCTGCCACGATGCCGAAAACAATCCGAATACAAAATCGGGTTATCTGTTAGTTCTGTTTCGGTAAAGAGCCGGTATCAAGCCATGTTAAAATATCCGTTGCACATTTTTTCGGAGTTTCAAACTGAATATTATGACCGATACCCTCATAACTTACATAACTGTTTTCATCAACCTCAAATATTTTAAGCAGTTCATCCTGATATTGTGTAAGAGCCATGGTATCGTCGTCCCCGTGCAAAACCAAAACGGGAATGCTGTGGTCAATTTGTGTATACAAATCCGTCATATCAATGGCAACATTACCGAGGAAAATATTTTTCCATGCTTGTTTTGACAGTGCCTGCGCTTCTTTTTTCATATTTTGAAGAAAAACATCAAATACCCCGGAAAATTCTTCTTCCTGCAATTCTGTTGCATACCATGCGTCCATAAACGCATCGGATGGATGACCGTTCTCCTCAAGTGGCTCAACATATTTTTGATAAGCCGCTACGAGTGACGAATCTTGATACTTTTTCATAGGCAGTGAGCTTACCAAAACAAGTTTTTCGCATCTTTCCGGGAACATAACAGAGAAGCATTGAACGGTATAGCTTCCCAAGGAATGCCCCACAAGAATAGCTTTGTCTATGTTCATTGCATCAAAGAATGCTTCCAAATCGGTTGCAAAAGTAATAGGGGTGTAGTAACCGTCGGGTGCATCGCTTTTGCCCATGCCTCTTAAATCCGGCAAGTATACATGATATCCCGCTTCGGCAAAATACGGTGCGGCAAGACTCCATGAACGGGA
>DNXM01000182.1:999-5938 GCA_003505905.1 Oscillospiraceae bacterium | reverse complement strand
TTATACCCGTTGATAATTCAACAAACTGCTTCGCATCTGCCCAATCCTCCTGGGATATTGCCATGGGAAGCTCTTTCTTTTGAGATTGATTATACCCGCATCCGGCAAAGGTTGTAAGTACAAGCAAAATCACCGTAATCAAGCAAATAATCTTCTTCATAATTTACCTCCGAAATTTTTTAATTTATCAAAATGACATTATTATGATTCCGTGATGCGTTTCTTTTCTTCTTCGCTGAGCAAGCGACATTCGCCTTCGCCTAACGATTCATCGAGCGTCAGCGAGCCCATCGCCACACGGTGCAGTCGCACCACATGAGTTCCGCAAGCCGCCGCCATGCGTTTGATTTGGTGATACTTCCCTTCCCGCAGTTTAATTTCAACCGTTTTGCCGTCCTCGCTCAATTCCCGAATAAAAGCAGGTAGGCATTCATAGCCGTCCGCCAAGGTCACACCGTCGGCAAACCGTTTTTGTTCTTCATCGGACAAGCGGTTTGACAGCTCGGCATGATAGGTTTTAACGATATGCTTTTTCGGTGATAAAATATCGTGAGCAAAGCTTCCGTCATCGGTAATCAGCACAAAGCCTGTCGTATCCTTGTCCAACCGACCGGCAGGGAATAAGCCCGAGCGTTTGAGCGACGGCGGAACCAAATCCACCACCGTCACATCGCCGGGCGATTCCGATGCGCTGACCACACCCTGCGGCTTGTTCAGCATGATGTACACATATTCCCGATAGGTGAAGCTTACGCCGTCTACCGTGATGTCGTCCGCCTCGGGGTTTGCTTTTTCGTCCGCAGACTTGGCAGGCGTGCCGTTGATTTTGACTCGACCGTTCCGCACCAACTGCCTTGCCTCACTGCGACTGTACAACCCCTGTGACGCCAAGATTTTGTCCAACCGTTGTTTCATGTTCCGTTGACCTTTCCTGCTCGGGATAATAAAACTCCCGCAAAAAGCCGTTTGTTTCCAGCGAACAAATATCGCCGCCGATAACACGACCCTCATACACAAAAAGATTTGCCTGTATCAAGCCCGAATTTTCATATCCGGGGTAGTTTTTCACTTCGTAAGTCCAGCGCTTCGCACGCCGTCCGCCGTATTTGGACAAATCCAAGCCGTGCTTTTTCTGTAACTCATTGTATTCTTCAAAAGCCTTGTCGAACTTGCTCGGAATCAGCACTTCGCTGACTTCCATGGGGTCTTCTTCGATTTCCCAGCCGAACTGCGATAAAAAGGCAATCCGCTCCTGCGCATTTTCTGCCCGATAATCCGCCACCGCCGCACTGCGGCTTGCCACCGACACGCTGTGCCCTGCAGCATAAACGCCCAACACGGCGCAAGCAACCAAAAACACACCGAACAGCACCCCTTTGAAGGTCGAAGAACGAAGCGAAACAATAAACATAAACCCACCTCACAGCGTTTTGTTGCAATATATGCTGTCAAGGTGGGTGAATATGTTATTCTACTTTGCTTTGTATTCGTCAATCAAATACTCATCGCCGATAATGCTGCGAATCTGTTCATAAATTGACTTCATCGTCAATGCGCTGAGCGCATGACGGCTCGCCAGCGAATCGCTGTACTGCGAAAGCTTATAAAGCTTCAAGCCCGAAAAACCTGCGCCGTAATGCGTAATCGCAATATCCAACTGCGGTTTATCCACCGCAACCTTGCCCGTGACATGGTCTTTGGTAAAGGTCAGCCATGCCATACCGCCGATAAGCCGTTTATATTTATCCTGCGCCGAAACAAAGTTGCCCAGTGAATAGAGCACGGGGACCTGTCTGCCGTCTGTCGAGGTCAAATACTCAATCGGTTGCAGAGTATGCGGATGTGTGCCGATAACAACATCGGCACCCCAATTCACAACATTCTGCGCAAAGGCTTTCTGAAAATCACTTGCCGTGTCGGAATACTCCACACCGCCGTGCATCGACACCACAACCACATCGGCAACGGTGCGTGCATACTGCACCTGCATCTTCACATCATCGCTCTCATCCATGTAGATGATGTAATCCGCCTTGTCGCTCGGCAGGGCGATGCCGTTGGTATGCTCCGTATAGGACAAGAAAGCAAACTTGATTTCGTTGACGGTCAGCGTCTTGATTTGCTTATATTCCTCTCGGTTATGGTAAGCACCGACACCGATTAAGCCCGGCGTGGAATTGATTAAATCAAGCGTTTCAATCAAGCCGCTGCTTTGCGTATCCAGCATATGGTTGTTCGCAAGGGTCAACACATCAAACCCAAGGTCAGCGAGCGTCTGCGCCATGACCGTGGGCGTATTGAAGCACGGGTAAGAAGCAACGGGGCGGCTTGACGACATCATCGTTTCCTGGTTTATTACGGCGATATCCGCACTTTGAATGGTTTCTTTCAAGTTGGCGTAAACCGGCTTAAAATCATAGCTTCCGTCTTTTGTGCGTGCCTGCGCCTGGCTGTAAATCGGTTTGTGAATTAAATTGTCACCTACCGCAAGCATTTTTACCGTGGTGCTGCGTGGTTCGGGCGCAGTTGTCACTGCCGAATCGGTTTTCAATTCGACAGAATCCTTACTGACGGAAGAATGTGATGTAACGGCAAACGCAACCCCTAACACGGCGAGGAATGCAACAAGAATCAAAGCAAGAATCTGCCTGCTTTTCAAATTAAGCACCTCTTTCGGTTACTGCTGGGATGCGTTTGTGCTGTTACCGATGCTGTTGTTGATATTCTCTTTCAGTTGGCGAATGTTTGCCAAGCTGTTGGTCAAAGCACGCTCGGTGGTGCCGATGACATTTTGAACATAATTGGTGGTAGAGGAGCAAAGCTCGTTGGACCACTGCGAAGCTCTGGCACGAACCTCTTCCGCCTGCGCGTTTGCCTTTTCGACGGTTTCGTTTGCGGCGGCGTTTGCGTTTGCCATGATAATTTCACTCTGATTTTTCGCTTTTTGAATCATATCTTCGCAGTAAATTCTGGCTTTGGCGGCGATTTCGCTTTCTTCCACCATTTTGCGTGCGGTTGCTTCCGCATCGGCTTTCATCACGCTTGCTTTTTCTTCCGCATCCATAATGGTCGCCTTTGCACGGTCCTCCGCCGTCAAGATATGTTCTTTTGCTTTTGCATTCGCCTTATTGAGCGTGTCACGAGCCTTTTCGTTCGCATCGTTCACGGTCTGCTCGGCAAGTGCATTGGCTTCGTCAATGATTTGGTTGCGGTCACTGACGATGTTGCGAGCCTGGCGAATTTCTTCGGGAACATTGTCACGAATGCCATCGACACAGTTACGGATTTCGTCAATATCCACGCTGATTTTCGACGAAAAAGCAATCTTCTGTCCGTTGTCGAGTACTTCTTCAATTTTTTCAAGGAAATCTTCAATATTCATGCTCATCGATCCTTTCTGATTCTTTTTTCTATATCTTCACGAATTTCTTCCGGGACGAAATTGGAAATGTCACCGCCGTATTCGCAAATCTGCTTCACTACACTTGATGAGAGGAACATATTCTCGGCACTTGCTGTGATAAACACGGTTTCCACATCGGCATTCAGCTTTTTGTTTGCCAATGCCTGCTGGAATTCCGTGTCAAAATCCGACACGGCACGCAAGCCCTTCACCACCGCAACAGCACCCTTCTCGGCGGCATAATCCGCCAACAAGCCGGTATAGGCATCCACCTCAACGCCGGGAATATCATTCACACAACGGCGAATCAATTCCACCCGCTCATTCGGGGTAAAGGCACCGTCTTTCTTGTAGTAATTTTTCATCACAACCACAATCACACGGTCAAACAGCTTCGCCGAGCGGCGAATAATATCCAGATGACCGAGGGTAATCGGGTCAAAGCTGCCGGGACAAATGGCAATTCTCATTCTTCTGCCCCCATTCGATAAACCGCAAGCTCGGTTTTGCCGTATTTATATCGGCGATACAGCGTCATTCCGGCGACGGATTCGGGCAATTCCTCACCCAACGGCAATTCACACATCACAATTCCGCCCGGAACAATATGCCCGTCCAGCAAATCAAGTGCTTTTTGCAATAAACCCGTGCCGTAAGGCGGATCCAATAAGACGATATCATACACGGCAGGTGTCATTTTGATGAACGCCAACGAATCGGTGTGCATCACCTTGGCGTAATCCGCCAAATCGGTATGCTCCAAATTCTTTTGAATCACCTCGACCGCCTGCTTATCACGGTCAACAAACGTGCAAAACTCCGCACCGCGGCTGAGTGCCTCAATGCCGAGCTGACCCGAGCCGCCGAACAGGTCGAGAACCCGTCTGCCCTCTAAATCAAACTGCAAAATGCTGAACATTGCTTCTTTCACACGGTCCGTCGTCGGTCGAACGACCTCATCACCGGAAAGGGTGAGCAACGAGCGTCCCCTTGCCGTACCTGTAATTACTCTCATAAATTACCTCGAAAACAGTCACAATAACGCATTGTATTCTTTTTTATTATCATGGATTTTTTACGGTTTGTCAAGCAAAATCCGTTTTTTCGCCGTGAAAATGGGCGTAAATTGCTTTTGCACTGCGTTCATCCACACCCGAAACCGCACGAAGCTCACTCACACTCGCCTGTGAAATCGCCGAAACGGACTTAAACGCCTTGAGCAACGCCGCCGCTCTTTTTTCGCCGACGCCGGGAATCGCCGTCAAGGTTGTGGAAATACCCTTGCTTCGCAGTTGACGATGATACTGAATGGCAAAGCGGTGCACTTCCTCTTGAATATTCGACACAAGCGTAAACGCCGAGCGCTTGGAATGAATGGCGATTTCACCGCCTTCACCCGTAATGGCACGGGTGCGGTGGCTTGAATCCTTGACCATGCCGAACAGCGGCACATCAATCCCCAAGCGCAGCATCACAGCACGCACCGCATTCACCTGCGACTGTGCGCCGTCCAATAAAATCAAATCGGGCAAACGT
>DNXM01000182.1:0-985 GCA_003505905.1 Oscillospiraceae bacterium | reverse complement strand
GCAAATCCACTGTCTGAAGTGTCCTTTTCTTCCAAATAATGCCGAAAGCGCCGTTCCAGCACCTCCGCCATCGAGGCACAGTCATCCTGCCCCTCGAAGCCCTTAATCTTGAACCGCTTGTAGGCAGACTTGAAAGGCTGACCGTTTTTGAAAACAATCATACCTGCAACATTGTCGGTGCCTGCGGTGTGGGAAATGTCGTAAGACTCAATATATTCAGGCGGTGCGGAAAGCCCGAGCAAATGCGCCAGCTCATCGAGAGCCGCCGTATCCTTGCCCTTTCGCCCCAAACTCAAAGCCAGCTTTTCCGCCGCATTTGAGCGGCACATCTCGACGAGTTCTTTTTGGCTGCCACGCTGCGGAATGGCTATTGTCACCTTTCGCCCGGCTTTTTCGCTCAACCAACGGACAAGCAAATCCGCATCCTGCGGTTCGTAATCAAACGAAACACGGGGCGGAATCCGCTCACGCATCGAATAGTATCCGATAATCAGCTCATACCGAGCCTGTGCCTCATCCTCGGGCGCTTCAATCAAAAAATGCTCACTATCGCACAGCCGACCGTTAAGAAAGCGCAGCACTGCCAAGCAGGCACGCTCCTGCGACTGTGCTAAGGCAAACACATCCTGCTCGGGCACATCGGCACTGACGACCTTTTGCTTTTCGCCGAAACGGGAAATAGCACGAATGCGATCCCGCAAAGCCGCCGCCTTCTCAAACTCCAAATTTTCCGCCGCTTCTTCCATTTGCTCTTCCATGGTTTTCAACGCTTTCGCACTTCCGCCACGCAAAAAGTCCACCGCCTGCTCCACATTGCGCTGATAATCCGACAAGCTGATTTTGCCTGCGCAGGGTGCGGAGCATTGCTTGATGAAGAAATTCAGACAAGGGCGCTGACGGGTTGAGCAGGGAAATGTTTTTCCGCATTGCGGCAGCAGAAAAATTTTCTGCACTTCTTCCACGGTTTCTTTGACGGCAAAAGAAC
>DNXM01000195.1:7138-9604 GCA_003505905.1 Oscillospiraceae bacterium | reverse complement strand
GATTCTCTTCTGTACCAATGTTCTCTTCATCATATGCAGCGCAGAGGAATGCAAGAACTACACGGTCTGCACCAAGCGACGGCTCAATGACATAGGGCAAATACTTTTCGTTGGTTTCGGGGTCAAAATATTCCAAGCTCTTGCCGGAGGTGTTCTGATGCTGGGTTAAATCGAAGTTGGTGCGGCTTGCAACGCCCCACAATTCGCCCCAACCGAACGGGAACACAAATTCAAAGTCGGTGGTTGCGTTGGAGTAGTGCGAAAGCTCCTTGGCTTCGTGGTCACGCAAGCGAAGGTTTTCTTCCTTGATGCCGAGGTTGAGCAGCCAATCCTTGCAGAATTGTTTCCAATATGCGAACCAATCCAATTCCGTGCCGGGCTTGCAGAAGAATTCAAGCTCCATCTGCTCAAATTCACGAATACGGAAAATGAAGTTGCCGGGGGTGATTTCGTTGCGGAACGATTTGCCGATTTGGCAAACGCCGAATGGAACCTTGCGGCGAGTGGTGCGCTGAATGTTGGGGAAGTTGACAAAAATGCCCTGTGCCGTTTCGGGACGAAGGAAAATCTCGTTCTTTGCGTCTTCCGTAACACCCTGGAAGGTTTTGAACATCAGGTTGAACTTGCGGATGTCGGTGAAGTTGCAGGAACCGCAGTCAGGGCAGCAAATGTTGTTGTCTTTGATATATTGGCTCATCTGCTCAAAGCTCCAACCGGCAGGGTTGACGCCGGCATCCTCAATGAGCTTGTCGGCACGGTGACGGGTTTTGCAGTCCTTGCAGTCCATCAACGGGTCGGAAAAACCGCCGACATGACCCGAAGCGACCCAAACTTGAGGGTTCATCAAAATGGCGGAGTCCAAACCAACATTGTAGGGATTTTCCTGAACAAATTTTTTCCACCAAGCCTTTTTGACATTGTTTTTGAATTCAACGCCGAGCGGGCCGTAATCCCACGAGTTGGACAAACCGCCGTAAATCTCACTGCCGGGGTAAACAAAGCCTCGACCTTTGCAAAGCGCTACGATTGCTTCCATTGTTTTTTCGGAATTAAGCATTTTTTTCGTTCCTTTCGAAAGTTACAAAATTTCACTCATACATATTATCATATTACTGCCGTGATAGCAAGTGAAATCAAACGGAATTCTGTTTCTTCGGTATATTTTTTGCGGAACACTTGCCTTTATGGTGCTTTTGTATTATAATAAATCGGTATGTTGAAAGGGGTGCGAGAAATGGACGAAAAAAGAATACCTTCCGCACCGATGGCAATGAGCGAAATCGAACCGTACCTTCACGAAGCAATCCGAAAAGGGGAGAGCATTCGAGTGCGTGTAAAGGGAAGCAGTATGTCCCCGTTTTTCAAGGACGGGAAGGATTCGGTTTACTTTTCCGCTTTGCCGAAGCGCGCTTTTCGTTCGGGCGATATATTGCTGTATAAGCGCACCAACGGCGTTTATGTCATGCATCGTCTTTATCGTAACCAAAACGGGATGTTGACCTTTGTGGGGGACAATCAAAATGTCTTGGAGCATTCTGTTCGCACCGAACAGGTGTTGGCGTATGTTCGCTATGCTGTTCGCAACGGAAAAGAGCTGGATTGTGAACACAGTATACTGAACCGTTTTATGATTTTGTACATGAAAATGCGCATCCGCCTACCCAAGCTTACACAGAGCTTTTTACGGATTGCCGTTGCAATAAAACACATTGGGGTGAAGAAAACTTGAATCGAAAGTTAAAAATAGCAGCTGAATTTTTTAAAAACAGAGAAGAAAACTTTGACCATATTCGGTGGATGGCGGAACAAGCAAAACCGTTTCGCCGCACGATTTTTTTGATGCTTGTTTTTGAAATTTTTTCGTTGTTGCTGTCGTTGTTCAGCACCTTTGTCAGTAAGCTGGTGGTCGATAAAGCAACATCGGGCGGTTTGGAGCTGAAATATGTCGCCATCATGGCAGGGTCTGCACTGCTTTCCATTGCGTTTGCAGCAGGCTTTCGTATTTTCAACGAATATGTCAACGAAAACTTTTCCTTCGGCATTCGCTGCACGATGTTCGGCAGAATTCAAAGTAGTGTGTGGCAAAAGCTGATTAAGTTCCACAGCGGTGATGTGGTGACACGGTTAACAAGTGATGTCGGGGGTGTTTCTTCGGGTATTATGTCCATTGTGCCGAATACGATTGTCACATTTCTTCAGTTGATTATCGCATTCTTCATTCTGTTTCATTATGACCATGAGCTTGCGATTTTTGCGCTGTTAATCGGTCCGCTCGGCGGTTTGATTTCGTTGACGCTGATGCCGAAATTCAAGGTGCTTCAGATGAAATTGAAGGAAAGCGAATCGGAATACCGCTCCTTTATGCAGGAGAGTGTTTCCAATATCACGGTGGTCAAAACCTTCCGCTTGGAGGATGAAAATAACCGCCGCTTGGAGGAAATGCGGCAGGACCGTTTGAAAACCACA